>JAUHWJ010000072.1 GCA_030424705.1 Alphaproteobacteria bacterium
GATCGGCGTGGAGCGCGCCAAACGCGAAGGGGTCGCGCTCGTCGCGCTCCGCCGCGCCGGGCATCTCGGGCGGATCGGGGAATGGGCGGAGCGGGCCACGGCTTCGGGCCTCGCCTCGATTCATTTCGTCAATGTCGGGCGCTCCATGCTCGTCGCGCCCTTCGGCGCGGCGGAGCGGCGCTTTTCCACCAACCCGGTCTGCATCGGGGTGCCAAACCCGGGCGGCGAGGATTTCCTGCTCGATTTCGCGACCGCGACGGCGGCGGAGGGGAAGATCCTCGTTGCGATGAAGGGCGGCAAGGCGCCGCCCGCCGGCTCCCTGATCGACGGAGACGGGCGCCTTACGGAGGACCCGCGCGCGCTCTACGGCGAGACGGAGCCCGGCGCCGTCCCCGATCCGCGGAAGGGGCCGGGGGCGCTGACCGCGATGGGCGCGCACAAGGGCTCTGGACTCGCGCTCGCCTGCGAATTGCTTGCCGGCGCGCTGACCGGCTCGGGAGCCGCGGGGCCGGGGGATGGGCCCTATAACGGGATGCTCTCCATCTATATCGACCCGAACCGGCTCGATGACGGCTTCGGCTGGGGCGAGGCGACGGCGGATTACATCGCCTTCGTGAAGTCCGCCCGCCCAGCGGATCCGGCCTCGCCTGTCATGATCCCCGGCGACCCGGAGCGCAAGGCGCGCGCAAGGCGCCTCGCGGAGGGCGTGCCCCTGCCGCGGGAGACCTGGGAGAGCCTCGTCGCGGCGGCGCGCTCGGTGGGGGCGCCGGAGGCGGCCTGAGGCTCAGGAGCGATAGACCTGCCGCCGATCGCTGATTCGAGCGCGAGGACGACCAGCCTCTCTGCATCCCCTGCGATGGACGCGCGCGCCCCCGCGTAATATACCACTCGCACCCTTTCGGCTGGCGAAGCAGGACATCCCCTTGAGCGACGACGAGACACAGGACGGCCCCGAAGAGGCCGGCCCGGCAAGACCCTCCCATTCCGGCCCGACGATCTCGATCGAGGACGAGATGCGGCGGTCCTATCTCGACTATGCGATGTCCGTCATCGTCTCCCGCGCCATTCCGGACGTTCGGGACGGGCTGAAGCCCGTTCACCGGCGCATTCTCTATGCGATGCATGAGACGGGAAACACCTTCGACAAGCCCTACCGGAAGTCCGCCCGGCCTGTGGGCGATGTGATGGGGAAATACCATCCGCATGGCGACAGCGCGATCTACGACGCGCTCGTGCGGATGGCGCAGACCTTTTCCATGCGCCTGCCGCTCCTCGACGGGCAGGGCAATTTCGGCTCGATGGACGGCGATGCGCCCGCGGCCATGCGCTATACCGAGGTGCGGATGGCGAAATCCGCCGGTGCGCTCCTCGAGGACATCGACAAGGAGACGGTCGATTTCCAGGACAATTACGACGGGAAGGACCGGGAGCCGACCGTGCTTCCCGCCCGCTTCCCCAACATCCTCGTCAACGGCGCGGGCGGCATCGCGGTGGGCATGGCGACGAACATCCCGCCGCACAATCTCGGCGAGGTGATCGACGCGACGCTGGCATTGATCGCCGACCCGGACCTCACCGTCTCCGACCTCATGCAGCACATTCCGGCGCCCGATTTCCCGACCGGCGCGCTGATCCTCGGCCGCTCCGGCGCGCGAAAGGCCTATCACGAAGGCCGCGGCTCCGTGATCATGCGCGCGAAGACGCATATCGAGGAGATCCGAAAGGACCGGTTCGCCATCATCGTGGACGAGGTTCCCTATCAGGTGAACAAGTCCACCATGATAGAGAAGATCGCGGAACTCGTGCGCGAGAAGAAGATCGAGGGCCTTCACCATGTGCAGGACGAGAGCGACCGGCAGGGCGTCCGCGTCGTCATCGAACTGAAGCGGGACGCGACGCCGGACGTGGTGCTGAACCAGCTCTTCCGCTTCACGCCGCTGCAGCAGAGCTTCCCCTGCAACATGCTGGCGCTGAACGGCGGCCGGCCGGAGCAGATGGACCTCCGGCGCATCCTCTCCTCCTTCATCGCCTTCCGCGAGGAGGTGGTGACGCGGCGCACCGCCTTCGAACTGCGGAAGGCGCGGGAGCGGGCGCATCTCCTCTGCGGCCTCGCCGTCGCGGTCGAGAACGTGGACGAGGTGGTCCGCACGATCCGCGCATCGGCGGATGCGGCGGAGGCGCGGCGGAGCCTGATGGAGCGCCGCTGGCCCGCAGCGCAGATCGCCGACTATCTCCGCCTGATCGACGACCCGGCCCATCCGATGAACGAGGACGGGACCTACAACCTCTCCGACGCGCAGGCGCGCGCGATCCTCGAACTCCGGCTCCAGCGGCTCACCGCGCTCGGCGTCAAGGAGGTGACGGACGAACTCGAAAGCCTCGCCGCGCGGATCGTCGACTATCTCGCCATCCTCCGCTCGCGGGAGCGGATCATGGCGATCATCGCGGAGGAACTGGCGGCCGTGCGCGCCGCCTTCGCGACGCCCCGCCGTTCGGAAATCGTCGAGTTCGAGGGCGACGTGGATGACGAGGACCTGATCGAGCGGGAGGAGATGGTCGTCACCGTCACCCATGGCGGCTATCTGAAGCGCACGCCGCTGGCCGATTACCGGGCGCAGGCGCGGGGCGGCAAGGGCCTCTCCGGCATGGCGACAAAGGACGACGATTTCGTCACCACGCTCTTCGTCGCCAATACGCACACGCCGATCCTCTTCTTCACGACGGACGGCATCTGCTACAAGCTCAAGACATGGCAGCTTCCGCTCGGCGGGCGGGCGAGCCGGGGCAAGGCGATCGTGAACGTTCTGCCTGTGACGGCGGGCGTCTCCATCGCCGCGCTGATGCCCGTTGACCGGCCGGAGGAAGACTGGGCGGACCTCCAGATCACCTTCGCCACGGCGAAGGGTGGGGTCCGGCGTAACCGGCTCTCCGACTTCACCAACGTCATGCGCAACGGCAAGATTGCGATGAAATTCGAGGGCGAGGACGCCGACGATACGCTTGTGAACGCCCGCATCTCCTCCGAGGAGGACGACGTGATGCTGGTGACGGCTGCGGGCAAGGCGATCCGCTTCTCCACCACGGATGTGCGGGTGTTCGAGGGGCGCGGCTCCACCGGCGTCCGCGGCATTCGGCTGGCGGAGGGCGACCGGGTGGTCTCCATGTCGATCATCCGTCATTTCGAGGCGACGCCGGAGGAGCGCGCCGCCTATCTCAAGATGCGCCGCGCGGTGGCGGGGCAGGCCGAGGGCGTGGAGGAGGAGGCGGAGCCTGAGGAGGAGGCGGTGGCCGTCGTCGCCCTTTCGCCAGAGCGCTACGCTGAGATGTCGGCGGCGGAGAACCTCATCCTCACGCTCACCGAGCGCGGGCAGGGCAAGCTCTCGTCGAGCCATGACTATCCGCTCCGGGGCCGGGGCGGGCAGGGCGTCTTCGCCATGGACCGGGCGATGCGCGGCGGGCCCGTCGTCGCCTCCTTCCCGGTCGAGATCGACGACCAGATCATGGCGGTGACGGATGGCGGCCAGTCCATCCGTTGCCCCGTCTCCGGCATCTCCTTCCGCTCCCGCAACGCGGGCGGCGTGAAGGTGCTGAACGCAGCGTTGGGCGAGCGGGTCGTCTCGGTTGCGCGGATCGCGGAGCAGGGCGGGGAGGAGGTAGAAGAGTGAGGGGGCGCGTGGCCGCGCTCCCGCCGGACGCTATGGTCTCCCGGCGTCGGGAGACGCAGCGCCGAACGCTCGTCGCGGCGCTCGCCTCTGCTCTCGCGCTCCTCGCTGCTTCGGCGGATGCCTTCACCGGCGTTGAGGAGCCCTTCTGGCCGGTCCGCCATGACCCGGCATCCCCCGCCGGCCTCTGCGCCCTCATCGCCGCCAATGCGGAGCGGCGCGGCCTGCCGAAGGACTATTTCGCCCGCCTGATCTGGAAGGAGAGCCGGTTCGACGTCGAGGCCGTCTCCCCTGTCGGCGCGCAGGGGGTGGCGCAGTTCATGCCTTATACGGCGCGGGAGCGGGGGCTGGCCGATCCGTTCGACCCGGAACAGGCCATCTCCGCTTCCGCTGACTTCCTCGCCGACCTCCGCGCCGCCTTCGGCAACTGGGGCCTCGCCGCCGCCGCCTATAATGGCGGGCCGGACCGGGTGGCGCGCTGGCGGACCGGGCGGGGCGGTCTGCCGGCGGAGACACAGGACTATGTTCTCTCGATAACCGGCCAGCCGGCGGCCTACTTCCTGCGCAAGGGAGCCGAGGTCGGCCCGCGCCCGCTCGGCTCCGGCCCGTTCGAGGCCGATTGCGCGAAGCTGCCCGTGATGGAGACCCGCGCCGCGCCGCGGCCGGCTTGGGGCGTCGTTGTCGCCGGCGGGCGGAACGCAAGGGCGGCGCATATCGCCTTCGACCGGGCGCGCCGCGCGGCGCGCGGGGCGATCGACGCGGCGGAGATGACCGTGATCCGCGCGCCGCGGAAAAGCGCCGGCCCGCGCTATCTGGCTATCCTCGGGGCCGAGACGCGGGCCGAGGCGCAGAAGCTCTGCCTCCGCATCCGCCGCGCAGGCGCGACCTGCATGATCCGAAAAACCTGACCTGTCGGGTTCAGGCGCCGGGGAGTATGCGGGAAAGGAGGAAGGCGGCGCCGCCCTCGCGCGCCAGACGCTCCGCCTCAGGCCCGCCCGTGAAGGCGCTCCAAAGCGCGCTCGCCGCAGCGGCGGCGCAGAAGAGCGCGATCAATGTCAGGCCAGCTTTGCCTCTCATCCGGTTCCCCCTTGTTCGTCAGACGCCTTGCCCCGGCAATGCGGCGGCCTCATGGCGCGACGGCGCCCTCGCGCGGGCGACGCGGGGAGGCTACATGTCGCCCCGCGAAGAGAGCGTTAAGGAGGGCGGCATGGAGCCGATCCACATCATCGGCGGCGGCATGGCGGGCTCGGAGGCCGCCTGGGCGGCGGCGGCGGCGGGCGTGCCCGTCATCCTGCACGAGATGCGCCCCCTCCGCGGGACCGAGGCGCACCGGACGGAGGGGCTGGCGGAACTCGTCTGCTCCAATTCCTTCCGCTCGGATGACGACGAATCGAACGCCGTCGGCCTCTTGCACTGGGAGATGCGTGCGGCGGGCTCGCTCGTCATGGCCGCGGCCGCGAGCGCGAAGCTGCCCGCCGGCGGCGCGCTGGCTGTGGACAGGGGCCGGTTCTCCGCCGAGGTGACGGCGCGGATCGAGGCGAACCCTATGATTCGGGTCGAGCGCGGCGAGGTCGCCGGCCTGCCGCCCGAGGAATGGTCTTCCGTCATCGTCGCCACCGGCCCGCTCACCTCGCCCGCGCTTGCGAAGGCGATCCGCTCGCTGACGGGCGAGGAAAGCCTCGCCTTCTTCGACGCCATCGCGCCGATCGTCTACGCTGATAGCGTGAATATGGAGAAGGCCTGGTTCCAGTCCCGCTACGACAAGGGGGAGAGCGAGGCCGAGCGGACAGCCTATCTCAACTGCCCGATGAACCGGGAGGAATATGACCGCTTCATCGACGCCCTCCTCGCCGCGCCAGTCTCCGAGTTTCGCGAGTGGGAGAAGGACACGCCCTATTTCGAGGGATGCCTGCCCATCGAGGTGATGGCGGCGCGGGGGCGGGAGACGCTGAGACACGGTCCGATGAAGCCCGTGGGACTCACCAACCCGCACGCACCGGGTGAGAAGCCCCATGCGGTCGTCCAGCTTCGGCGGGACAATGCGCTCGGTACGCTCTTCAACATCGTCGGTTTCCAGACAAAGATGAAGTATGCAGCGCAAGCCGATGCGCTGGCGCTTATTCCTGGGTTGGAGGAGGCGCGCTTCGCCCGGCTTGGAGGCATCCACCGGAACACCTTCCTGAACTCGCCGCGTGTGCTCGACGGCGAGATGCGGCTCCGCGCCGCGCCGCGGCTGCGCTTCGCAGGGCAGATCACCGGCGTCGAAGGCTATGTCGAAAGCGCGGCGATGGGCGGACTCGCCGGTCGGCTCGCGGCTGCCGAGCGGCTGGGCCGGACCCTCCCGCCGCCGCCGCCCGAAACGGCGCACGGAGCGCTCCTCGCCCATATCACCGGCGGGGCGGAGGCGGAGACGTTCCAGCCGATGAACGTGAATTTCGGCCTCTTCCCGCCGCCCGAGACTGCGCCCGGCGGGCGGCGCGGCAAGGCGAGCCGGAAAACCCTTTACACCTCAAGGGCGAAAGAGGCCTTCATGCGGTGGAATTGTGTCTTTCCGAATTGACAGCGCGAAGCCGCGGGGAGATGATTCCTTGGGGGCGTTCGGGGGTGTGATGGTCAAGAAGTTTCTTGACGATGCGTACAAGCATGGACCCGGCCTGGAAGCGGAGCGCTTCTACGATGCCTGGGCCGATTCCTACGACGAGGAACTGGCCGAAAACGGTTACGTGACCCCGCGGCGCTGTGCGCTCGCGCTCGCCGCCGCGACCGAGGAGCGCGGTCGCCCTTTACTCGACCTCGGCTGCGGAACCGGCCTTTCGGGCGTCGCGCTCCGGGCGGAAGGCTTTACCGTGATTGACGGTTGGGATCCTTCCGCCGAGATGATCCGCAGGGCCGAAGCGCGAGACGCCTATCGCGTGCTCCGGCAGATCGAGCCAGATGGGCCGCTGACCGCGCCGGCCGGCGCCTATGCCGCGATTGTCGCCGTCGGCGTCCTGGCGCCCGGCCTGGCGCCGCCTGAAGCGCTCGACCAGTGCCTGCGTCTGCTCGCGCCTGGCGGGTTGATGTGCTTCTCGTTCAATGACTTCACCATAGCCGACGGGGCCCACGAGGCCCGGCTCAAGGCGCTTGAGGAGGCGGGCAAGCTCGAACTCGTTAGCCGAGAGTATGGCGACCACATCCGTTCGCGCGGTATGGGCGCAGACGTGATCGTGATCCGCAAGACGTGACGGCCGCGCGCGGTCGTCATTCCGCAGGCATTCTCGTTTTCCTGCGGAGATCCGGCAAGAAGGCGGGCGTTCGCGCCGACCATTCGGCGTAGCCGGGTTTAGAACGGCGGAGATGATCCCCGGTCATCGCGGCACCGGATACCTTGGCGAGCAGGAATGTCAGCAGGATCGGGGAGAGCACAGCCCACCATGCGCCCGCTTCCGCCGCGATGAGCCATATCCCCCACCAGAAGGCGATCTCTCCGGCATAGTTCGGATGGCGCACATGTGCGCGCAACCCTGTCGTCAGCAGGGCGCCGGGCTTCGCCGTCGCCTTGAACCGGTCGAGCTCCCGGTCCGCCTGCGTTTCGACCGCGAGGCCGAGGAGCGCGAGGCCCGCGCCGGCTATACCGAGCGGGCCGAGCGACGCCGGCGCGGCGATCAGGCCGGCGAGAGGCGCGAGGGCGACAAGAAACTGAAGCACGCCCTGAAGAACAAAGACGATGAAGAGGCTTTTCCACCAGAAGGCGAGCCCCCAGCTCTTCCTGATGTCGCGATAGCGCGCATCTTCCTCCCCTTCCGCCAGTCGTCGGCGCATGAGGACGAAACCGAGGCGAAGCGACCAGGCCCCAACTAGCGTGAGGAGAAGCACCGCGCGCGCATGATCCGGAGCGCCAGAAAGCGACCAGACGAGCGCCAGACCCGCGAGGAAGCCGGGACCCCACCACGCGTCCACCACGCT
>JAUHWJ010000073.1 GCA_030424705.1 Alphaproteobacteria bacterium
CCGAGCCCGATCAGGCCCCAAAGCCCGGCCGGGCTGTCCGCCGCAGCACGCGCCGCGGCCGAGAGGGCCTTGTGCAGCTCGAATTGTTGCGCAGCCACCCAGCCCTCCGCCGCGGCGAGCCAGCCGGGTGACGCCCAGAGCAATGCCGCCGCGCCGAGGACAAGGGCTCCGAGCGCCAAAGCTGGCCCGAAGCCCGTGCGGCGGCGCCGGCTTTCGCTCATCGACATGTCAGCACCGCCTCCGTGGCGAAAGTGAAGCCGAAGCTGCGCGCCGCCGTCTCGCTCATGTCCATCCCGAAGAGCGACGTGACGGAGAGCTGCGTCTCGTCCGGCTCGTAGAGCGCGGCGCAGCCTTCCGGCCCCTCGAAGGTGAAGTGATCGGGCCGGAGCGTCATGGCGACGAAGAAGGTCGGGTCGTTCAGCGTCAGCGTCGCGTCGAGTTCGGCGAGGGAGAGCGGCGCGGCGAGGCGTGCGGTGAAGCGGATCACGATCCGGTCCCCGATCATGTCCGCCTCGAAATCCTCGGGCTTCGCCAGCGTCTGCATCGCGCCCGACTGGCGGAGGAAGGTGAACCAGCCCAGCGCCTCCATCCCGTCGGTATGGACTTCCACGAGCGTGGCCCGGTCCGTCTCGTCCAGCAGCCCGTCGCGGTCGGCGTCAAGCGCGAGGCCGTCCTTCGCGTAAAGGGAATAGTTCTCGTCGAACAGCCATTCGACGCGCACGGATTCAACCTCTTCCGCCGCGTTGACGACGACATGCGCGCGCGCATCGACGAATACATGGGGATGAGCCGCGGCGGGCGCGGCCGCGGCGAGGAGGAGGAGCGGGGCGATGCGAAGCGATCTCATGCGGCAAACATAGCCGCGCGGGCCCCGCCGCGCCAGCACCGCCGCGCGTCAGCTCGCGCGGTCCAGACAGCCCAAGAGCGCGGCTCCGACGCCGCGGATCAGCGCCGGATATAGCGCGGCGCCGGGCTCGATCTCCACGCCGAGCGGGTCGAGAATGGCGACCTCCGCCTCCGTTCCCTCGACGACGAGCGCCGCGAGCTTCGGGTCGAATTGCGGTTCGGCGAAGACGCAGACGACGCTGAGATCGCGGACGAGACGGCGCAATTCGTCCAGCCGCGCCGGGCCGGGCGCCGAGGCGTCGGAGAGGGAGATCGCTCCTGCGGCCTCCACCTCGAATCGCGCCTCGAAATGATGGTAGGCGTCATGGAAGACGATGAAGGGCTTGCCGCGCGCGGGCGCGACGGCTGCGGAGATTTCCGTCTCCAGCGCCGCGAGATCGGCGCGGAGCCGCGCCGCGTTCGCGCGATAGGCGTCGGCGTTCGCGGGGTCCGCCGCGGCGAGCGCCTCGGCCATCGCGTCGCCCATCGCCGCCGCGTTCCGCGGGTCGAGCCACACATGCGGGTCGAAGGCGCCGTGGTCATGGCCTTCATGGCCATGGTCCCCGTGCGCGTGGTCCGCATGGGCCTCTTCGGCCTTCTTCGCGTGACCATGGTCATGGTCATGGTCATGGTCATGATCGTGGCCGGCGGCCTTTTCGGTCGCTGCATGATCCTCGTCGCCATGATCATGCGCCTCAAAGGTCGCGCCCTCGCGGAAGGGAAGCTGGCGGAGACCCGGCGCATCCATCAGCTCGACCTTCACCGCGTCCGTCGCCAGCGCGTCGAGCGCCGTCTCCAGCCAGGGGGTGAGGCCCTCGCCGACCCAGAACACGACCTCCGCAGCTTCGAGCCGCGCCGCCTCGGACGGGCGCATGGCGTAGTCGTGCGGGGAGGCGCCGGGCGGCAGGATCAGCTCCGGTTTGCCGATTCCCTCCATGACCGCCGCGGCGAGCGAGTGCACCGGCGGGATGTCCGCCACGATGTGAGGTCCCGCGAAGGCTGGCGCGGCGGCAAAGAGGGCGATGGCGGCGAGGGGAATAGGATTGACTTTCATCGGCGGCGCTCCGAAACGGGGGCAGTGCATGTGATGCTGTTACATGTTATGATCTAACATCACAAGCCGGAAGGAGGCGTCTTGGCGGAGCGGGAAGGGGCGAAGGCGATGCGCGCCCACGATCACGGCGCCTGCATCCGGGAGGCTCTGGCCGCCGCTGAAGCCGCCGCCGCGCGCGCGGGCGTCAACTTCACGCCGGTCCGCCGCCGCGCACTCGAGATTCTTCTCGAAAGCCATACGGCGCTCGGCGCCTATGACCTCCTGAAGCGGCTGGAGGCGGACGGATTCGGCGGGCAGCCACCCGTCGCCTATCGGGCGCTCGACTTTCTGGTGGCGCAGGGCTTCGCGCACCGGATCGAGCGGCTCAACGCCTTCGTCGCATGCGTCCGACCGGGCGAGGGGCACGACCCGGCCTTCATGATCTGCCGCAAGTGCCGCGCCGTCGCCGAAACCGCGGGGCCCGCGGCGGAGGGCGGCGCGCTCGCGGAGGATGCGGAGGCGCTCGGTTTCGAGATCGAGCGGACCGTCGTTGAGGCGGAAGGGCTCTGCCCGAAATGCCGGGAATTGCAGCCTTGAGCCTCATCGCGGCGCAGGCGCTCAGCGTCGAGCTTGGCGGCAGGCGGGTGCTGGACCGCGTGAGCCTCGATGTCCGCGAGGGCGAGATCGTGACGATCGTGGGGCCGAACGGCTCCGGCAAGTCAACACTTCTCCGCGCCCTTCTCGGCGCCATCCGCCCCCTCGCCGGCCGCGTGGTGCGGGCGAAGGGGCTCCGCATCGGCTACGCGCCGCAGCGCCTGCATCTCGACCCGACGCTGCCGCTGACCGTCGGCCGTTTCCTCGCCCTTCCCGGCTTTCGGGCGGACCGAAGAGCCGCCGCCGCCGCGCTCGAAGAGACCGGGATCGCCGGGCTGGAGCGGATGCAGATGAGCGCCCTTTCCGGCGGGCAGCTCCAGCGCGCCCTCCTTGCCCGCGCGCTCCTGCCGCGGCCGAACCTCCTGATCCTCGACGAGCCGACCCAGGGGCTCGACCAGCCGGGCGCCGCCGAGTTCTACCGCCTGATCGAGGCGGCGCGGGCGAAGGCGGGGGCCGCGGTGCTGATGGTCAGCCATGACCTTCATGTGGTGATGAGCGCGTCGGACCGGGTCATCTGCCTCAACGGCCATGTGTGCTGCGAGGGGGCGCCCTCCGCCGTTTCCTCTGCGCCGGAATACCGCGCGCTGTTCGGCGCGGGAACGGGCGGCGCGCTCGCGCTCTACCAGCATGTGCACGATCACGCGCACGATCATGCGCATGACCATTCGCATGACCAGCCGGCGGAGCCGGTGAAATGACGCTGGACGATTTCATGCTGCGCGCCGCGCTCGCCGGGCTCGGCGTAGCGCTAGCCGCCGGGCCGCTCGGCGCGTTCGTCGTTTGGCGGCGGATGGCCTATTTCGGCGATGCGACGGCGCATGCGGCGATTCTCGGCGTCGCCTTTTCGCTCGCCTTCTCCCTTTCGATCAGCCTCGGCGTGCTTGTCGCGGCGCTGGCGATGGCTTTCGCCGTCACGGCGCTTTCCGGACGCGGGCTGGCGATGGACACGCTGCTCGGGGTCGCTGCGCATGGCGCGCTGGCGGTGGGCGTCGTCGCGCTCTCGTTCGCCTCGGGGCGGGCGGTGAACCTCGAAGCCTATCTCTTCGGCGAGCTTCTAGCCGTGACGAGGGCCGATCTCCTCGGAATCTGGGCGGGCGCCGCGGCGGTCGCGGCGCTGCTGGCCTGGCGCTGGTCGCGTCTTCTGACGGCGACGATCAGCGAGGAACTCGCTTTCGCCGCGGGGGTGGATCCGCGGCGGGAGCGGCTGATCCTGACCCTCGCGCTCGCCATCGTCGTCGCCGTCGCGATCAAGGTGGTGGGCGCCCTGCTCATCACCGCGATGCTGATCATCCCCGCCGCCGCCGCCCGCCCGCTGGCGCGGGGGCCGGAGCAGATGGCGCTCGCCGCGGCGATCATCGGCGGCGCCGCCGTCGGCCTCGGCCTTTCCGCCGCCTGGGTTTTCGACACGCCGGCCGGGCCGACGATCGTCGCCGCGGCGGCGGCCGGGTTCCTCTTCACAACGGCTCTCGCGCCTGCGCTGGGCGGGGCGCGGCGCTGAAGGAGGGGCGGCCGGTCGTCTCGATGGGGGTCTTGGCCCGCGATACCGTTCCGGCCGGAAGCGCTTCGCGCCTCAGGCCGTGAAGAGCGAGTCGAACTCTGCCAGCGACTCCTCGTCGAGCATCACCTGGATCGTCGCCTGCGCGCCGCCGGTTTCGTGCCGGATAAAGAGCTCGTCGCCGAGGCCGCGCTCCACCGAGAAGGTCGTGCTGTTCGCGATCTTGACGAGATCTTCCGCGCTGTCCGCTTCGAAAAGGCGCCCGCGGCGGGCGCCGCCTTCGAAGGTCCCGAACAGGAAGAAGTTGAACTCGATGACGTCGCCTTCCGTGAAATCGACGTCTGCAAGAATGTCGTGGTCGCCGTCCTCGTTTAAGTCGCCGCGGATCGCGAACCGGTCCGCGCCGGCGCCGCCGATCAGGGTGTCGGAGCCGAACTGGGGGGCCAGCGTGTCGTTCCCCGCTCCGCCGTCGATCCAGTTGTCGCCATTGACCACGCGCGCGTAATCGTCGCCATCCCCGAGCAGGACGACATCGTCCCTGTTGCCGAACACGGACACGAGGTCCTGTTCCGAGGCGCCGGTGAACGTGGCGGCGCCCGGGTCGCCATAGGCGAGGCGATAGGAGGACGTCCCTTCAAGACCGGAGAGCGAGAGCAGCAGGATCTCCGTCCCGCCTTCCCGAAGCGAGAGCTCCAGCCGGTCTGCGCCTCGCGGAGAGACGGCGATTTCGAGCCCTGCCTCGATCAACAGCCGCAGGTCATCGATCGAAGCGATCTGCGCCGCCGAACCGTTCGACACGCCGGCAGGCGCGGAGAGCCCCGTTCCATCGAAGTAGCCGGGGGGCATGCCCTCGATGACAAGGTTCTCTCCGGCTGCGAAGTCCGGAAGCGATGCCTCGACGGAGCGGGGGCCGGATGCTTCCGCCTCGCCCTCTACGAGATCCCGCAGCAGCCCCTCGCCGTGGCCGAGGAGCTGCACCTCATAGACCTTGCCGCCGACGCCTTCGAAGCTGAGGATGGCGATGCCGGCGGCGAATTCGATACTTGCGAAACCGAGGGCTACAAGCTCCGCAATGGAGGCCTCGCTGGCGAGCAAGAAGCTCGCACCGTCCGATCCGAGCTCAAGCGTCGAGAGGGCGATGTTCTCCGCGAGTTCGGGGAGTCCCGGATGGAAGATCTCGATCACGTCGCCGCTCGTGAAATCGAAGTCGGCGATGACATCGGTTTCGTCAGTGAGCGCAGCGTCAAGGAGCACCCGGTCCGCTCCCCCGGCTCCTATGAAGTAGTCCGACCCTGCGCCGCCGAGCATCACATCGTCGCCCGCGCCGCCGAGCAACGTGTCGCTCGCGGCGGAGCCGACAAGGAGGTTGCCGTCCCCGTCCGCGATCAGGAGTTTTGTACGGCCCTCCACCTGTTTCGTCGTCATGTCGGCATAGAGCGGCAGAACTGTCGAGAAGTCGAAAGCCAGGGAGGCGCCGGATTTTCCGAACTCGGAGTCCAGCGGCGCCACGCTCCGGTCCGAAAAGCTCCTTCCGATTCCGTATCCTTCGAGCAGGAGACGATAATCCGCCACGCCGTCGCGATCGATATCGAATTCGAGCATCACGTCCTCGGGCCGGGATGCTCCGAGATTGACGAATGTCGTCGCGAGCAATTCCTCGATATCGGCGTCGCTGTCGAGCGTGACATTGGAGCCGCCGCGGGTCACGAGCATGATATTCTCGGCGTCGATGCCATCGCGGAAGAAGTTGATGGGGAACCCCTCCGAAAGAAAAACGGTGTCGCCTTCGCCGAAGTCCAGATCGACGATCACGTCCGTGTCGCCCGCGCCGCCACTCAACACGAAGGCGTCGCCGCGAATGCCGCCCTCCATCCGGTCGGAGCCGGACTGGCCGAAGAGAATATCGATCCCGTCACCGCCGGTCAGCGTGTCGTCGCCGGCCCCTCCGGAAAGCCGCGAGCCAAGCGGAAGGGCGAAGAGGGAGTCCGCATCGTCGCCGCCGACGATTTCGTTCGGGCGTGTCGGTGGGATCCGGGCGGCCGCCTCGATGATCCAGTCCGCGATCTGCGGCGCGCCTCCCGGCGCCGCGGCGACGATCGCCGCGAGGTCGGTGACCGCCGTCTCGGCGGCTCCCGGGAACATGCGGCCGAACCAGGCAGGATCGTCGGGGTTCAGCGAAAGCGTCGTATCAGGTTTCGAGACGACGCCGTTGGCCGCGTATTCCGACGGATCGATCCCCGTGATCGCCGCCATGTCTGAAGCGGACCGGGAGGCGAAGACGTTTCCGCCGACATCGACATCGAACGGCGCTGCGCCGCCGTTGTCCATCAGGCGGTTGTCCACCATGATCGTGATACGCGGCACCCCGGTGGTCGTGTACAGTTCTGTCTTGTCCAGCGGCGCCGGAATCAGGATGTTTCCGCGGACCACGGCGCTCTGAACTTCGGATACGGATATCCCGTGAGGATGGGCGATGTTGATGATGTTATCGGTAATTACAATGTTCTTGAAATTGATATCTTCAGAATAGGGCGGCTTGATTGCGGTGCGTCCAAAAATCCCGTGCGTGTCGCCGCCATTCCCCTGCAACAATACATTGCGTGAGATCGTCATTCCGTCGATCCCACGTGATACGTTCAAGGCGAAGAACTGTATGAAATCCGGATGGTCCTTGAGGCCCTTAAACTTGGTCGAGGAGAAGGGGCGGAAGCTGTCGAAGAGATTGTCCTCGATCCGGATATCCGAAGCGCCCGCCACCACAAGGCCGTCCCTGCGAATGTCGTGTATATGCGAATTAATGAGGCTGATGCTGTCGGACTCGCGAAATGTCACCCCGCGTTCGAGGTTAGAGACCTCGAGCTCGTCCAGAACCACATTTTCACTGAAACGAACCATCACGCCGCGGCCGAAAGCGAAACCCTCTATTATCAAGCCGCCGTTGACGTCGTTGAAGCCGTCCGGCGCGGTGCCCTCGCCGAGCCTGGCGATCCGGCCCTCGATGCTCACGTTGGAGATCTCGACGTCCCGGGCTTGCGACATCTCGATCTGCGCCAGCCAGGTCGGCCGCGCATTCTCATGCAGGCGGAAATCGACACTATCGATGATCAGGCCCGAACTCGATGTGATCGCCATGTTGCCGGTGAATACGGCCGGATTCTCCGGGTCGGCGCTCGTGATCGTGAGAGGCGGTTCGAAATGACGGTTCTTGATTGATATAAAACCGTCATATTCGCCGGGTGCGAACGTGATCGTGTCGCCGCCGCGAGCAAGAGACAGCGCAGTGTTGAACTGAGCAATCGAAGCCACTTGAATTATAGCCATTCCCACCTCGTCGTTCCATTTGCAACCGAGGCTGGGAAGCCCCCAACCCTACACCACATCAGCGCTCTTGCGGCGTGGCTATTCCACCGCGGAGCCGTTAACATGTTCGCTGGCGCCGATAAAGCGCCGGGTGCGATAAATCAGGCGTTTGTTCGCCTCATTGG
>JAUHWJ010000074.1 GCA_030424705.1 Alphaproteobacteria bacterium
CGACCATAAGGAAGGGCAGAGAGACGAAGCAGAGCGCCATCGGCAGGAGCGGCCCGCCGATCAGGATCGCCACCGCGGCCGAGGCGCCCGAAAGGCCGATCATGAAGCCGCTCGCCCCCATCCGCTCCAGCAGGATCGAGAAGAGCGGGATCGAGAGCGAGAGCGAGAAGGCGAAGATCGAGATCGCGGCGATGGCCGCGACCATGCCGCGCATCCGCCCCGCCGCCGCGGCGGCGCCCTCCTCGACAGCGACCATCAGAGATGGTCGAGGAACGAGCGCCCCTCGTCATGGTGGAAGAACGGCGTCGGCCGCGCCGCCCCCGGCTCGCGGAGCCGCGCCTCGACCTCGGCCAGCACGACCTCGGTGATGAACGGGAGGTCCAGCGCCCGCGCCTCCGCCAGCGTCAGCCAGCGGAGATGGGAAAGCTCGCCGGAGGCGCGGGAGAGATCGTCCGGGTCGCCATGCACAAGCGCGCTGTCCGCGAGGAAGAACCGCGCATCGAACCGGCGGGTGCGCGCGGGCGGCGTGATGGCGCGGAAGATGAAGCGCAGCCGCTCCGTCGCCGGGCGGAGGCCGGCGGCGAAGAAGCCGCGCCAGTCCTCCGGCGCGCCCTCCGTCTCCGCCTCCGCCGCCGGGTGGGGCGCGCCGAGGGCGAGGCCCGTCTCCTCCCACGTCTCCCGCACCGCGGCGAGGGCGAGGGCGGCGGGGCTCGCCTCCGCCTCCACCGCGCGGGCGAGGAGGCGCGGCGCATCCTCCTCGTTCACGGCGAAGCGGGGTGCGAGCGCGCGGTCCGCATCGTCCACCGCGCCGCCGGGAAAGACGAATTTCGAGGGCATGAAGGCGGCGCCGGCCCCGCGCTGGCCCATCAGCACGCGGGGCTCGGGGAGGTCGCGGCGGATGAGGACGAGCGTGGCGGCGTGGCGGGGTATGAGGATCTCGGTCATGCGCGATATACATCGCGCGGGGGGCGCCCTGTCCAGCGCCGCGAGCGCGCCGCCGTCGTCCGGCCTCAGCGGGCTGAGGCCGCGCTCGTCACCGCGTGCGTCTCGCCCTCGAATCCGTGCATCCGGTGCGCCCATTGGAAGGCGACGACCCCGCCCTTCACCCGCGGCAGGAGGATGACGACGCCGGTCAGCGCCAGAACCGGCCAGATCGCGGCATGCGCCCACATCGGCAGATCGAACAGCTGATAGGCCGAAATCATCAGCGGCGCGACGAGATGGCCGACGATCAGGATCGTGAGCCAGCTCGGCGCGTCGTCCGCCCGGTGATGATGCAGCTCCTCCCCGCAGATGTCGCAGGCGGGGCGCACCGTCAGATAACCGTCGAAGAGATGCCCGCCGCCGCAATGCGGGCAACGGCGGCGCCACCCCTTGAGGAGGGCGGGGCCGAGCGGGCGCGGGGCAGGTTCGCTGCGATCGATCAGGTCTCTCATACGTGGAGACTTACGACCGCGGGGGCGTCGCGGCGACTGCGCCGAATGTCTTGCGGCGCCATGTCGCGACGACAGGCCGGCGACGGAACCCGAGCCGCGGCGCGTGAGAGGGGCGACGCGGGGAGAAGAACCGCCCCGACGCAACCGGAAGGACAGGCCATGAACCGCACCTATCTCTATCTCGGCGCCGCCGCGGCGCTGGCCGCCGCGGGGGCCGTCGTCGCCGCCGAAGGCCACGGGGACCGCGCCGAACGGCGCGCCGCGATGGTCGACCGGATGTTCGAGCGGATGGACGCGAACGGGGACGGCGCGATCGACGCGGCGGAGCGGGCGGCCGCGCATGAGGCGCGCTTCGCCGCGATCGACGCGGACGGCGACGGCAAGGTGACCGAGGCGGAGATGAAGGCCCACGCCGCCGCCCGCGCCGAGGACCGCGCCGCCCGGCGCTTCGCCGCGCTTGACGCGAACGGCGACGGCGCCCTTGATCGGGCGGAGATAGAAGCCCGCCGCGAAGGCCGCCGCGGCGCCATGCTGGAGCGGATCGACGCGGACGGGGACGGCCGCATCACGCGGGAGGAGGCGCTCTCCGCCCGCCACGGGCATGGACACGGACACGGGCGCGAGCGCGACGCGGACTGACAAGCGGCGCAGGAGGGGGGCGAAGGCGCGGCGTGAGCATGTCTTTCGACGGCCTGACCGAAGAGACCGACGAGGCGCTTCTGGCGCGCTTCGCCGCCGGCGACCGGCTGGCGGCGCACGCCCTCACGCTGCGGCTGACGCCCGCGGTCTTCGCGCTTGCGCGGCGGATGCTGAACGATGCGGCGGAGGCGGAGGACGTGGCGCAGGAGGCGATGATGCGGCTCTGGCGGATCGCGCCGGACTGGCGGGCGGGGGAGGCGAAGCTCTCCACCTGGCTGCACCGGGTGGCGACCAATCTCTGCATCGACAGGCTGCGCAAGCGGCGCCGGAACGGCCCGGCGCTCGACGACATCGCGGAGCCGGCGGACCCGGCGCCCGGCGTCCTCGCCCGGCTCGAGGCGGGGGACGCCGCGGCGGCCGTCTCCGCCGCGATGGCGCGGTTGCCGGAGCGGCAGCGGGCGGCGGTCGCGCTGAGGCATTTCGAGGATCTCGGCAACCCCGAGATCGCGGCGGCGCTGGACGTGAGCGTGGAGGCGGTCGAAAGCCTCCTCGCGCGCGGGCGGCGGGCGCTGGCCCGCGACCTCGCCGCCTGGTCGGCGGGGATCGAGAGGGCGGGCGCGGGCGGAAAGGTGGGAAAATGACGAAGGATCGCGACTTGGGCCCCGGGCGGGCCGACTGGGAGGCGCCGCTCGACGCGGCGCTGGCCGCGGCGCGGGAGGCCCCGCCCGGCCCGGCGCCGGAACGGCTTCTCGAGCGGATCATGGCGGATGCGGCGGAGGTCGCCGCCGCGCGCGAACGGCCCTCGCCGCAGCCGCGGCGCCCGAAACGGGCCGGCGCGCTCGCGCGGCTCCTCGCCGCCCTGCCCGCGCTCCGCCCCGCGGCGGCCTGCGCCGCGGCGGCGCTCGTCGGGCTCTGGCTCGGGCAGACCACGATGGTCGCCGGCGCGGCGGACGCGCTGCTGGACCAGGGCGGAGAGACCGTCGCCTATGACGACGATCCTCTCTCCGGCGCCCTCATCGCCTTCGGCGACGTCCCGGAGGGCTGGTGATGGCGGAGGGGCGCATCCTCGGCCTCGGGCCGAAGGCGGCGCGGCGGGCGCTGGTCGCCTCGCTCGTCGTCAACTGCCTCCTGCTCGGCCTCGCCGCCGGCGCGTTCGTGAAGTCCGGGGGCGAGAAGGACGGGCCAAGAGTCTCCAGCTTCCAGCTTTCGCGGCAGATCGTCGAGGCCGCCGGGGAGGACCGGCGCGAGACGGTGCGCGCGCTGATGGAGGGGGCGCGCGGCGAAAGCTGGCGCGAGGCTTCGGTCCGGCGCTGGGAGGAGGTCGCCCGGCGCGTCGGGGAGGCGCAGTTCGACGCCGCGGCCATGTCGGCCATGCTCACGGAGGAGATGGAGCGCCGCGCGGCGGCCCACGCCGCGCGCAACGCGGCGATGGTCGAGGCGCTGATGCTGCTGACGGAGGCGGAGCGCGCCCGGCTCTCCGCGGCGATGGCGGCGCATCTGGCGGAGCGGAAGGAGCGCGGGCGGTAGGCGGGCGGGCGCGGGCGGACCTGCAGCAAAGGGGAGGAAGCGCTGCTCTCCCGGCGCCGTCACAGGCGCCGACCTGTTGGACCCGGCCGGGCGGAAGCGTCGCGCTCCCGTTCGCCCCTTGGCCCGGGCGACCAGCCCGGGCCGCGGCCTCCCTCCCGCATGGGAGGCCGCATCGCGACGGCCCAAAACGTGCAATCGTCCGAGGCCGTGACGCCATAAACCGCTTCGACCAATCGGCCCGAGGCGGCCCCCCGAGGGAGGCCGCGACCCTCAATTCTCCGTTCACCGGTCTGCCGGCCTCGTCGGAACATGCCATGTTTCCGTCAGATCGGTCTCGGCCTCGCCAAAGCCGTTCGGCGCGGATGACGCCTCCGCGCCTCCCCTACCCCGCGAACTCCACCCGGTCCCGCCCGCCGCGCTTGGCGGCGCGCAGCGCCTCGTCCGCCTGGCGAAGCAGCGCGGCGATCTCGCCCGCCGCCCCCGCCTGAAACGCGGCGACGCCGACCGAGACGGTGAGCGCGATCTGGCCCCCGCCCGGCGCCGGCACCGGCGCGCGCGCCACCGCGGCGCGCACCCGCTCGGCGACGGCGCTGGCCTCCGCCGCGCCGGCCCCGACGAGGATCGCGGCGAATTCCTCCCCGCCGATCCGCGCCACGAGGTCCGCCCCCCGCACCGCCAGCCGGAGCCGCTCCGCGAAGGCGCGCAGCACGGCGTCGCCCGCATCGTGGCCGAGGCTGTCGTTCACCGCCTTGAACCGGTCGAGATCGAAGAGGAGGAGGGAGAGCCGCCCGTTCGTCTCCGCCGCGCGGGTCGCGAGGCGGCTGGCGTGCCGGTCGAAATACCGCCGGTTGCGAAGCCCGGTGAGCGGGTCGGTCAGCGAATCCTCCGCCGCGGCGCGGAGCCCGGCCTCCACCCCGTCGCGGAGCGCGGAGAGCCGGCGCCGCGCGTCGAGCTCGGCCAGAAGCCGCGCGGCCATCTCCTCGGCGGAGCCCTCCGCGCCCGGCGCGCTCTCGTCCGCCCCGGCGGCGAGCGCCGCGACGGCGCGGCTCGCGGCGCCGTCGTCGCAGAGATGGACGATCGCGCTCCGCCCCGCCTCGCCCCGCGCGCGGAGCGCGGCGATGAGGCCGATCGCGTCCTCCCCCTCGGCGAAGCCGCCGGCGGAAAGCCGCTCCAGCCCGTCGGCGACGATCACGGCGTCCGGCGGGTCCGTCTCCGCCGCGCGAAGCGCCGCAAAGCCGCCGGGGGCGAGCCGCGCCTCCCCGCCCGAAAGCGCGGCGAGCGCGGCGCGGAGCGCCTCCGCCTCCGGCCCCTTCGGCGCGACGAGGAGGAGCCGCGGCGGCGGCGGCGCCTCCCGCGCCTCGGGTTCGACGCCAAGCTCCCGCGCCGTCGCGGCGCGCAATGAGAGTTCCACCTCCGAAGCGCGGCGCCGGATCAGCCGCCGCGCGCGGGCGAGGAGGAGGCGCGGCTCGGCCGGGCGGGCGAGAAAATCGTCGGCCCCCTCCGCAAAGGCGCGCGCCGCGCCCCCCGCCGGGCCGATGAAGAGCACGGGGGCGCCGCCATGGCGGGCCTTCAGCGCCGCCGGCGCCTCGCCGGCGCCTTCGTCTGCGATGACGAGATCGGCGGGGCCGCCCGCCTCCGCCTCCTCGATATAGGCGACCGACAGCGCGGCCGAGATCGCCGCGCGCCGCGCGTCGTCAGGCTCCACGATCGATACGCGTCCGGCCATCGCCCGTCCTTGCTTCGCTCACCCGTTACTCAAGACGCGCCCTTGTCGAGGTGCCGCCGCACCGAGCCGAGAAAATGCACGAGAGAGACCGGCTTTACGAGATAATCCGCGCAACCCTCCGCGCGAAAGCGCGCCTCGTCCCCCGCAAGCGCGCAGCCCGTCACCGCGATGACGGGAATGCCGCTCGTCTCGCCGTCCCGCTTCAGCCGGCGCGTCGTCTCCACCCCGTCTCCGCCGCGATGGCGCATGTCCATCAGGATGAGGTCCGGCCGCGCGCTGCGCGCCATGGCCGGCACGTCCTCCTCCCCCGTCGCGGTCAGCGTTTCGTAACCTTCCGCGGCGAGAACGTCGTTGAAAAGCCGGAGATTGAGGTCATTGTCCTCCACGATGAGAACCTTTTTCCGCATCCGCCGCCTCCGCCGCCCGGCGCCGCCCCCGGCTCCGTTCGCCTGCGTTTTACCGGCGGAACCCTTAACGAAACCTTTTCGGATCGCGGAAATATCGAACGAAATGGAGCGATCGTGAAGGCCGACGCGGCGGAGGCGCTGGCGCTCCGCGCGCTCGGCTGGATCGCGGGGGAGGAACGGCTCTCGGGCGCCTTCCTCGCCGCGAGCGGCGCCTCCGCGGCGGATCTCGCGGCCCGGGCGGCGGACCCGGAATTCCTCGGCTTCGTGCTCGATTTCCTGCTGGCGGACGAACCCGCCCTCCTCGACTTCGCCGCCGCCGAGGGCCTCAGGCCCGACGCCCCGATGCGCGCCCGCGCCGCGCTGCCCGGCGGCGACGTTCACGAATGGACATGAGATGACAAGGCAGGCGAACTGGTTCGCGAACGATCTCGATGAAATTCCGCGCCGTGTGGCGGAGGAGCTGGAGGCGGCGGCGATAAAGCCCGGCCGCCCGCTCCTCGCCGTGGACGCCGACGAGGTGCTGGTGCATTTCGCCCGGCATTTCGGCGCCTGGCTCGAATCGCTCGGCTACGCCTTCCGCCTCACCGAATACCGGCTCGACACGGCGATCCGCGGCCCACGGGGCGAGGCGCTGACGCGGGCGGAGATCCAGCCCCTCGTCTGGGACTTCATCGAGGCGGAGACGCGCCGACAGCCGGCGGTGGACGGCGCGGCGGAAACGCTCGCCCGCCTCTCGCGCGAGGCGCAGGTCGTCGTCGTCACCAACGCGCCCGCGAAGGTCCGCGCCTGCCGCGTCGCCAATCTCGCCGGGCTCGGCATGGACTATCCGGTGGTGATGAACGAGGGCGGCAAGGGCCGCGCGCTCCGCTGGCTGGCGGACCGGGCGGCCGCCCCCCTCGCCTTCGTCGATGACAGCGCGGACCAGCACGCCAGCGTCGCCCGCCACGCGGCGGAGGCGGCGCGGGTGCATCTCGTCGGCTGCGAAACGCTCCGCCCCATCGTCGGCCGGGCCGAGAGTGCGGACCATCACGTGGAGGACTGGCGCGCGGCGGAGGAGACGATCCGCCGCGCGCTCGGGCTCTGAGCGCCAGCGCGCGTTGCGCGAATCCTTGCCAGCAGGGGCCGCCGGGCCGATATGTGGCCCATGTCCCTCCCGCCCGGCTTCCTCGACGAAATCCGCGCCCGCGTCAGCCTCTCGCAGGTGATCGGGCGGAAGCTGAGCTGGGACCAGCGGAAATCCAACGCGGGCAAGGGCGACTACTGGGCCTGCTGCCCGTTCCACCAGGAAAAATCCTCCTCCTTCCACGTCGATGACCGGAAGGGATTCTACTACTGCTTCGGCTGTCACGCGAAGGGGGACGCCGTCACCTTCCTGCGCGAGGCGGAGAACATGGGCTTCATGGAGGCGGTGGAGGCGCTGGCGCGCGAGGCCGGCCTGCCGATGCCGGAGCGCGACCCGCGCGAGGCGGCGAAGGCGGAGCGGCGGGCCGGGCTCGCCGACGTGATGGAGGAGGCCGCGCGCTTCTTCCGCCTCCAGCTCCGCGCCGCGAAGGGGCAGGAGGCGCGCGCCTATCTCGCGCGCCGCGGCCTCGGCGAGGCGGCGCAGGACAGGTTCGGGATCGGCTGGGCGCCCGACAGCCGCACCGCGCTCCGCGACCATCTCGCGGGCAAGGGCGTCTCCCCGCGGGAGATGGACGAGGCCGGGCTCGTGATCCAGCCCGAAGACGGCGGCGCCGCCTATGACCGGTTCCGCGGCCGCGTCATGTTCCCGATCCGGGACGCGCGGGGCCGCTGCATCGCC
>JAUHWJ010000075.1 GCA_030424705.1 Alphaproteobacteria bacterium
GCTCAGGCATCCCGGCCGTCCTGTCGTTTGCCTCGTCGGAGATGGCGGCCTGCTGATGACGGGAGCGGAACTCGCGGTCGCGCGTGAGCGGCGTCTGCCTCTCAAGGTGATCGTCTCCGAAAATGGAGCCTATGGCTCGATCCGCCTTCATCAGGAGCGCCTCTATCCCGGGCGCGTCGCCGGAACCGGCTTCGTCAACCCGGATATCGAGGCGTTGGGGCGCGCCTTCGGCCTTGAGACGACGCGTTTCGGGCGGCCTGAAGATCTTGAAGGCATGCGGGAAATCCTCATGCGCGACACGGCGCAAATGATGGTCGTCTCTTCGAGCCTCTCAGCCGCGTCCGGCGGCTAGATCGGTTCTTGCGCGCGCAGACCTGCCCGATGTTCGCCAGGGAGATCCGAGTGCGGAATTTTCAGAGGCTGCGTTCGAGCCAACTGGGCGGCTGCCCTGTCTGAATACTATTATAAATCAGAGCCTTAGACGGCGGAAAATGTGAGAGCCCAGTCTCTGCCCCTCAGCCAACCACTCCCGCTTCGGATACACCCGGCAAATAGTCGGGAATTCGCCTCAACCAACGGGGGTTCCTGGTAGCGTCCGCCAACGCCGAGACGCCGTTCGGGCCGCACACGCGGTTTGGCTCCGGCCCGGTCTCCAGTCAGCGTTCTCGGGGCTGACGGCTTCACGGAAAGGAATACGCTGGTCGAAACTTGAGAAACGGTCTTGTTATCGTTTGAGACCGTAGGCGTCGGCCGCACCTTCATCTCTGGTTAAAGTCCGGCAAGCCGAGCCGAGCAGCGCCCGCCGTGTCTACGCTCGCAGTGGCGAGAACGTAGCGCGGCGCGTGACGGGGTGATACGCTACGTCCATGAACATCTCGCAACCGCCCGTTGAACAAGAGGCGCGAGACGCGCCCTACGCCCGGTTCGCCAAGCTTTTCTGCGACCTTCGCCGCGAGGTGATTGGGCAGGAGGCGGCGGTCGAACATCTTCTTGTAGCGCTGCTGGCGGACGGTCACGTCCTCCTCGAAGGGGCGCCGGGCCTCGCGAAGACGAGACTCGCCCGCCTTCTCGCGGAGGAGATCGATGGTCGATTCGCCCGCATCCAGTTCACGCCGGACCTCATGCCCGCCGATCTCGTCGGCGGCATGATCTGGCGGCCGGAAGACCGTCGCTTCGAATTCCGCCGCGGCCCGATCTTCGCCAATGTCGTCCTCGCCGACGAGATCAACCGCGCCCCGGCGAAGGTCCAGTCGGCGCTGCTCGAGGCGATGGAGGAGCGGCAGGTCACGGCAGGGGAGGAGACGCATGCGCTCGCAGCGCCCTTCTTCGTCGTCGCTACGCAGAACCCGATCGAGCATGACGGGACATGGGACCTGCCGCAGGCGCAGCTTGACCGGTTCCTGCTGAACATCGTCGTGGACTATCCTGAAGCGGAGGATGCGCGGCGCATCCTCGACCTCGGCCTCGCCGAAAGCCGAAGCGCGCTGGAGGGCGCAGGCGGGCGCGCGGGCGGGCGGCTCTCTCCGGACGAGCTTGCGGCGGCGCGCCGGGCTGTCGCCGCCGTCCATATCTCGGACCTTGCGCGCGATTACGTGATCCGCCTCGTCGCGGCGACGCGGGACGAGCCGGCGCCGATTCCCGGCGTCGGGGAGCGGCTGGCGCATGCGGTCTCTCCGCGCGGGGCGCTGGCTCTGGCGCGCGCGGCGCAGGCGCGCGCTTGGCTCCACGGGCGCGATCATGTTCTGCCCGAGGACATCCGAACCGTCGCGCCGGACGCGCTCCGCCACCGCATTGGCCTCACCCGGCGCGCGGAGGCTGACGGCGTGACCGCAGACGATGTCGTCACTGCGTTGCTCCGGCAGGTCGATGCGCTCTGAAGCCGGGGCTGACGCCACACGAACGGCGACGGCGCTCGGCCTTGACGAATTGCTGGCGATGAAGCCGCTCCGCGCCCCTGCGCGGAGGGAGCGGGGCGGGCGTGGGACGGGCGGCGCACGGCCCGGGATCGGGCGCGCGGAGAGCCTCGATTTCGACGGCGTGAGCCCCTACGCGCCCGGCGACGATGTGCGGCGGATCGACTGGCGCGCCTCCGCTCGCACCGGCGGGACGGAGATGCGCCGCTTCGCCGCCGAGAGTCATGCAGCGAGGATGATCGTGCTCGACCTGCGCCGGGAACTCTATTTCGGCCTCTCGGAGCGGTTCCTCGCCAAGAGCGCCGCGCTCACCGCCGCGCGGCTCGCTTGGGAGTCGGAGGCCCTGGGCGAGCCCATCGGGCTCGTCGCACCGGGGATCGGGCCGGAGCCGCCGCGGCGGGGGCGGCGGGCCGTCGCCCGGCTGCTGGCGCGGGTGGCGGAGGCTTACGAAGCGGCGCGACAAGGGGCGGAGGCAGACCCTGCGGCGTTGCTGGCGCAAGCCGCGGAGATGCTGAAAGCACGGGACGAGATCCACATGATCGGGGATTTCGAGGCAGAGGCGCCCGCCCTCGACGAGACGGCGCGGCGGCTTTCAGCGCGGCTGCGGCTTTTCGCATGGGTGGTGGAGGACAGGGCGCTGTTCGCCCCGGCGCCGGCGGGCCGCTATCCCCTCGCGGCGCCGGGCGGTGCGCGCCTGTCGATCTTTCTCGGGCGTGCCGCCGCTCTCAGGGCGCCGGAGGCCGCCGCGCAGCGGAGCGCGGCGAGGCGGGAGCGGCTGACCTCCGCAGGCTGGGAGCCCGGCGCGGCGCTCGACCTTCTGCCCAGGGCGGAGGTCGGCGCGTGACGCCGGAGGAAATCCTTCTTGAGTTGCGGGACATCCACCTGCCCGCCGACACAGTCGGCGCAGCGCCGTCTCCGCCGCTCGCGCCCGAGCCATTCCTGCTTGCGTTCGCCCTCTTGGCCATCTGGATCGTCATCGCTCGCCGAAGGGCGACGCTATGGCGGAGGCAGGGGCGCGCCCGACTGGCGGCGCTGAAGCGGGAGCCGTGCGAAGCGCGCGCCTTCGAAGGGATGACGGACCTCGCGGCGGTGCTCGCCCGCTCCGCGCGCGCGGGGCCAGCCCCGGCCGTCGCGCATCTTCCGCCGGAAAAGATCGGCCCCGGCGAATGCGCAGCGCTCCGCGCGCATCTTGCGAAAGCGCTAGGCGATGGCGATTGAACCGCTGGTATCCGCCCTCTTCGGGGGGGAGTTCGGCTTCCTGCGGCCGTGGGCGCTAGTACTCGCGCCGGCCCCGTTCGCGGCGCGGCTCCTGCTTCCGCCGTCGCCGGCGGGCGGCGCGCTGCCGGCGCCGCCCGGGATCGCGCGCTGGCTCTCCGCTTCGGGCGGCGGCGCAGGGCGCGGGCGGACCGGCTCGGCGTCGGCCCTCGCGGCCGCCGGGTGGCTCATGCTTCTCGTCGCGCTGGCCGGCCCGCATTTCCGCGGGCCGGAGCTGACCGTCCCGACAGGGCGGGACATGATTCTCGCGCTCGACATCTCGGCCAGCATGGCGGAGCGCGACATGGCCGGGCCCGAAGGCCCCGTCGCGCGCATCGACGCGGTGCGGGCGGCGGCGCGAGACCTCCTCTCAGGGCGGGAAGGGGACCGCGCGGCGCTGATCGGCTTCGCCACGGAGGCCTATCTCATCGCGCCCCTGACCCACGACCTCGCCGCCGCCACGTCGATGCTGGACGAGATGACAGTCGGCATGCCCGGCCGACGCACCGATCTGGGGCAGGCCATCGGCCTCGCGGTCCGCGCGCTGCGGGATGCGCCGGAAGGCGAGCGACTGCTCGTCCTGATGACGGACGGGGAGGCGAATGCAGGCGATCTGGCGGCGATGGATGCGGCGGCCCTTGCGGCGGAGGCGGGAATCCGGCTCCACCTAATCGGCTTCGCCGCCGGGCTGGAGCCGGATCGGCGCGCCGAACTGGTGGCCGTGGCAGACCGGGCAGGCGGCCGGTTCCATGAGGCGGCGGACCCGGAAGCGCTTCGCCGCGTGGCCGCGGCGGTCGCCGCACTCGAACCGGTCACGCCGCCCGAGGAGCGGCCGCGGCTCATCGAGGACCGGACCTCGCTCTTCGTCGTGGCGGCGCTCATCATCGCGGCTCTGGCGATCTGGCGGGAGCGGAGGGGATGATGAGCTTCGCCGCGCCCGCCGCGCTCATCCTCCTACTGCCGCTCGCCGGCGGAACGGCCGCGTTCTGGCGGGCGGCGCGGCGCGGCTCCGGGCTTCTGCCAGGCGACTGGTCGCGGCTCGTCGCGCCGCCGCTCCGGGCTGCGGTCGCACGCACGGTCACGGGGCGGGACCGCTCGCGCATACTCGCCGCCGCCGCGGCGGCTTGCTGCCTCGTCGTCTCGCTCGCCGAGCCAAGGATCGAGCGCGCCGAAGGGAATGACTATACGAACCTCGCGGGGCGGGCGGTCGTGATCGACCTGCCGCCGGGCGCCGACGCCAGCGCACAAAAGCGGGCCGCCGCCTCCCTTCTCGCCTCCGCGCCGGACTTCCAGACCGCGCTCGTCGCCGTCTCGGCCGACGCCTTCGACGTGACGCCGACGACCTTCGACCCGGCGCCGCTTCGCCGCTATCTCGACGCGCTGTCGCCCGACGTGATGCCCACCGCCGGACGCAACCCGCGCGCGGGCGTGATGCAGGCGGAGGCGGCGCTGGACCGGGCCGGGATCGTCGTCGGGCAGGTCGTGCTCTTCGTCGCGGCGGAGCCTCCGCCGGAGTCGGGGCCACCGCCGGAGCTGCGGTCGGACCGGCCCCGCGTGATCGTCGCGCCCGCGGCCGAAGCCGAAGGCTGGACCGGAACAGCGCGGAGCTGGGGCGCGACGCTCGTGACCCCCGACGAACTTGCCTCGGTTGAAGCGGCGCTCAGGAACGCGCGCGAGAACGCGCGCCGCCATGTGGATGCGGATACGGGCGCCTCTCTGGCGCCCTGGTTCATCGGCCTCGCCATGCTCTTCTGGCTGGGCCTCTTCCGCCGCCGGAGCGCCTGATGGTCGCCCGCACCATCGCCGTTCTAGGGATTCTAGCCGTGGCGGCGGCGGCGTCATGGCTCCTCCCACGCCTGAGCGCCCCGCCCGACCGGCAGAGCCTCGCGCGCCAGATGCTGGAAAAGGGGCGGTTCGAGGACGCCGCGGCGCTCTTCGACACACCCGCCTGGCGCGGCGTCGCGGAACATCGCGCCGGGAGGCACCTCAGGGCCGTCGGCTCCTTTCTCGAGGAGGAGACGCCGGAGACGATCTATGACGCCGGCGTCGCCTATGCGCGCCTCCATGAATGGGGCGCGGCGCGCGCCGCCTTCCAGAAGACGCTGCGCCTCGACCCCGGCCATGAGGACGCGCGGCATAACCTCGCCGTGATCGAGCGGGCGGAGGCGGCGGAACGGAGGCTGCGCGCGGAGGCCGCCGCGACAGAGGAGCGGGCGGGATGGGAGAACGGCGATCTGCGGACGGTGGACGCCCCTGGCCCCGCCGAAGGCGAGGAACGGGCAGGCGCGGCCCGCTCCGGCGAGATGAAGGCGGCGGAGGCCGAGAGCGACGCGGCCGGCCGCAGCGAGGAACAGGGTGCATCGGGCGCGGCGCCACGGGCCGCGGAGCCGCGCGGCGGCCCGGCGGGCGGCGCGGCGGACGTCGACGCGCCGCCGCTCGAAGGCCTCTCCGCCGCCTCGCTGTCTCTCAGGCGAGAAAGCGCTCAGGCGGCGGAGATTCTCCTGCGCCGGATCGTGGATGATCCGGAGCGCGCACTCCGGGCGCGGCTCCGCGCGGCGTATGAGCGGCGACTGGATAGAGAGGGCGCGGCATGCGCTGGCTGCTGACCGCGCTCCTTCTCCTCGTCGCCGGCGTTCCGGGCGCGGGCGCGGGCGCGGAAACGACGCTGACCTTCCCGGAGAGGCCGGAACTTTTCGTCTCTTTCGAGCCTTCCTCCGGGCGGGTGCGGGTGCAGCAGCAGGTCGTCATGCGCATCCGCCTTGTCTCGGCGCGGCCCTTCGAGGCGCTCTCGATAACCAGGCCCGAAGGCGACGGAAGGGCGGAAATTCTCGAGCTCTCCGCGCCGCGCACGCGCGAGGTCCGATCCTATGCGGCGAACGGGTTCGTCCACGAAGCCTCTTACGCGATCTTCCCGCTCCGGAGCGGACCGCTTCCGGCGCCGTCGATCCGCGCCGTCGGCCGTGTCTCCGGGCCCGGGGGCGGCGCACCGTTCGACCTCTCCGCGCCCGGGCCCACGCTCGACATCCTGCCCGCGCCCGAAGGCTGGACCGAACCATGGTGGATGATCGCAGACGCGGTCGAGATAGACGAGAGCTGGTCGATCCCTCCCGAGCGATTGCGAAAGGGCGACGTCGTGCGCCGAACGGTGACGCTAAGCGCCCGCGGCGCGCCGGCGGAGAGGATGGCGCCGCCCGTCCACGGGGCAGCGCGGGGCGTGGATATCCACGAGGCGGGATCTTCGTCACGGACGCTGCGCAGCGCCGACGGGTTCACCGGCGTCATCGAGAAGAGCTGGGACATTGTCATAGGCGATGCGACCGTCGTGAACATTCCGCCCGTCCGCGTCGTCTATTGGGATACGACGACCGACGCGCGGTCGCTTCGGGCCGCCCGCGCTCTGAGGATCGAGCCGGCGGAGCCGGACCGCGAGGCGCGCGCCGCGGCGCTCATGTCGATCGCGAAGGAGGAGCGACAAGGCGCGGCCCGGGCGACAGCCCTTCTGGCGCTGCTCGTCGCCGTTCCGGCCCTCGCGCTCATTGCGACCTTCGCGCTTGCCGCGCTGCCGAGCGGAGCTGATCTTCGGCTCCGCTCGGCATGCAGGAGGACCGCGGAGCCGGAAGCGGCGCTCCGCGCAGTCGAGACCTGGCGGCGGGAGACGGGGCTTGCGGCATCGGAGTGCGCGCCGGTCAGAAGGCTGGAGGCCGCGCTCTTCGGTGGCGGCGGGCAGAGTGACGCCCGTGCCGCCGCGGCCGCGCTTCTCTCGATATCGCGGCGTACGCGACGTGCGGCGCTGATCTGCCAGTTAAAGGCCGCGGCGGATCGGGCGCTGGGGCCGGCGCAAACGCTCGGACTTCGGCGCGACGTCAGTTTCAGGACTTCATTGCGCAACCGAAGCGACTCGCGTTAACGTGACGTCACGTCGTGGCGATGACCGCAAAACGTGCATAGCGGACCGGGCGGATACAGCTCGGCCGGAGATGGAGGAAAAATGACCAAGTCTGGTTCGCCGCGCTGCGACAGCGCAGCGATGCGCACATCCACCCACCGACGGGCCCTGATTGTCGGCGGCGCCGCCTTGGCGGCGGGGTTCGCCGGCGCTGGCGGGGAGGCCGCCGCGGCTGGCTCCGATCCTTCGAAGCTTGAAGTCCAGCCCGGTGACTTTCTCGAAATCGTCAGAGGCCCCCGGAAGGGCGAACGGGTCCGCGCCGACGCGCTGGAGATCGGCGCCGCGCCGTTCGAGTGCTTCCCGGTCGATCCCGCGACGGGGACGATCCGGCGCGG
>JAUHWJ010000076.1 GCA_030424705.1 Alphaproteobacteria bacterium
ACCGGCCACTGGCCCGATATCGGCGGCGCCGTCCCCGGCGGCTTCTCCGCCTCCGCCACCGCCGTGGAGCAGGAGGGGCTTCGGCTCCCGCCCGTCAAGCTCTTCAAGAAGGGCGTGCTGGACCGGGAGATCTATTCCATCATCACCTCCAACATCCGCGTGGCGGACCAGCGGATCGGCGACGTGAAGGCGCAGGAAGCCGCGCTCCGCATCGGGGAGGAGCGGCTCGCGGCTCTCCTCGACCGCTACGGGGACGAGACGGTGCGCGCCGCCATCGCCGAGCTTCGCGCCCGCGCGGAGGCGGAGATGCGCGCCCGGATCGCCGAGATACCGGACGGCGAATACCGCTCCGTCGCCTGGATCGACAGCGACGGCGTGGTGGACGCGCCCCTCGCCATCCGCCTCCGGATCGCGAAGGCGGATGGGCGGCTCGTCTTCGACTTCGCGGGGTCGAGCCCGCCCTGCCGCGGGCCGATGAACTCGGTCTGGGCCACCACGCTCTCCTCCGTCCATCTCGCCGTGCGGCACATCTTCCCCGAGGCGCCGCTGAACGCCGGGGCCTTCGCGCCGGTGGAGGTGGTCCGGCCCGAAGGGACCTTCCTTGACGCCCGCTATCCCCGCCCCGTCTCCGGCTGCGCGGCGGAGGTGAGCCAGCGGATCGCGGAGGCGGTGTTCCTCGCCCTCGCCGAAGCCCTCCCCGCGCGGGTGACGGCCGCCCCCGCCGGCACTTCGGGCAACTTCGCCCTCGGCGGGAGTGATCCGCAGCGCGGGCGCGATTTCGTGATGTACCAGATCTCCGGCGGCGGATACGGCGGCTCGGCGGCGGGAGACGGGCTCGCCAACGGCTGCTCGACCATCGGCATCTCCAAGGCGCCGCCCGTCGAAATCATGGAGCAGAATTTTCCCGTCCTCTACCGCCGCTACGCGCTCCGCGAAGGCTCCGGCGGCGCCGGGGCGCGGCGCGGCGGCTTCGGGCTCGACTATGAGGTGGAGCTCCTGCGCGGGGAGGCGCGGGCGAGCTTCGTGATGGACCACGGCCGCGCCGGCCCGCCCGGCGTGCGGGGCGGCGAGGCCGGCGCGCCCAACGAGGTGTGCGTGACGCGGGGCGGGGAACCCTTCACGCCCCCCCATCTCTCCAAGGCGCAGGACATTCCGCTGGCGCCGGGGGACAGGGTGCGCGTCCGCACGCCCGGCGGCGGCGGGGACGGAGACCCTTTCGCCCGCGACCCGGCGCTCGTGGCCGAGGATGTGCGCCTAGGCCGCTATGCGGAGGAGGAGGCCGCCCGGCTCTTCGGCGTCGCCGCGCCGGGCGGAAAGGTCGACGAGGCGGAGACGGCCCGCCTCCGCGCCGCGCGCTGAGCCTCAGGCCTCGGGCGTATCCGCGCTGTCGGCGTTGAGGAGGTGATACTTCTCCTCGCCCATCTTCGCGATCAGGTCGAGCTGCGTCTCGATGAAGTCGATGTGGTGCTCCTCGTCCGCGAGCAATTCCTCGAAGAGCGCCTTGGAGACATAGTCGCCCACCTTCTCGCAATAGGCCCGCGCCTCCTTGTAGAGCGCATGGGCGTCATGCTCGGCGGCGAGGTCGCATTCCAGCGTCTCCTTCACAGTCTCGCCGATGCGGAGCGGGTCGAGCGACTGGAGGTTCGGATGGCCTTCGAGGAAGATGATCCGGTCCATCAGCTTGTCCGCGTGGTGCATCTCCTCGACGCTCTCCTCGCGGCTCTTCTTCGCCAGCTTGCCGACGCCCCAATCCGCCTGAAGCCGGTAATGCAGCCAGTACTGGTTGATCGCCGTGAGCTCGGAGCGGAGCGCGCGGTTGAGATATTCGATGACCTTAGGGTCGCCCTTCATGCACTGTCCTTTCAGTCCTGCCGCTGCGGAGGTTCCGCAATTCGGTCGGTATGGTCGATTTCAGCTCGTCGCGCATCGTGGCGACGAAGAGGCTGACGCAGCCGCCGCAATCCGGCCTGCGCCCGAGCGCGCGATAGACCTTGCCGGGTGTGACGACCGTATCCGGGTCGGAGGCGCGCATCCACGCGACGGCGGCGCGCACCTCCCGGTCGGTGATCCCGGCGCAGGAGCAGAGGATCATCGCGGCCTCATTTCGTGAGCAGGAGCTTCCCCTGCCGCGTGATGCGGAGGAGGTAGGCCTGATCCCCCAGCCGGATCACCGCCCGCTGCCCGCCCTCGGTCAGCGTCTCGGCGTCATGCACCGGGTCGCCCGGATGCGCCTCGGGGGAGACGGGGGCGTAGCTGCGGGGAAAGGTCATCTGGTTCATCGCGTCTCTCCCGCCGGCTTCAGCAGGTCCATCAGCCGCTCGAGGCCGAAATCCTGCGCCAGTTCGGCGCCCGTCTCGGGGCTGAAGAGTTCGCGCCGGTCGGGCGGCGGCGCCGTCGTCTCGTCTCGGTTCATCGGAGGGTCCTTTCCTCTTTCGATTCGGGCTCCCCCGGAGGCCGGCTCCGTGCGCCGGTCAGGGTGGCTTCGAATACCTTAGTGAAACACTCTGACTTGTCAATCGCTCTCGCACTTGCGCAGGGCGCGGGGCGCCCTAGGTTGCGCCCGACCATTCGGGAGACGATCCATGACGCCGCCGCTCCTCTCCGCCCTTTATGCGGGGCTCAACGCGCTCATCCTTCTCTGGCTGGCCGTGGCCGTGATCCGCCGGCGCGGGGCGCTGAAGCTCAGCCTCGGCGACGGCGGGGACAAGGAGATGGAGCGTGTGATTCGCGGCCACGCCAATGCGGCGGAGACGATGCCGATCGCCCTCATCCTGCTCGCGCTCGCGGAGATGACCGGCGGGCCTTCCGTCGCGATCCATGCGGCGGGGCTCACGCTCACGCTCGGGCGGCTCCTCCACGGCCTGCATTTCGCGGCTGGCGGGCCGGGGACTTTCCGGATTGTCGGCATGGCGGCGACGCTGATCTCCACCGCCCTCCTCGCGCTCGGCCTTACGGCGCATTCGCTGGCGCGCCTCCTGTGACCGGCGCGGAGCTTGCCGAGAGGCTGATCGAGGCCGCCCGGCGCGCGGGCGCCGACGCGGCGGACGCGCTCGCCGTCTCCTCGCGCGACGTCTCCGTCTCGGTGCGCGGCGGCGCGCTGGAGGAGGCGGAGAGCGCGGAGAGTCTCGACTACGGCCTCCGCGCCCTCGTCGGCCGACGTCAGGCCTGCGTCTCCGCTTCCGACCCGTCCGACGCGGCGCTGGAGGAGGTCGCCGCCCGCGCCGTCGCCATGGCCCGCGCCGCGCCGGAGGATCCGCATTGCGGCCTGCCGGAGGGCGGATTGGCGGACCTTTCCCGCCTTCCCGACCTCGACATCGAGGACCATGCGGAACCGCCCCTTCCCGCCATGCTGAAGGCGATGGCCGCGGAGGCGGAGGCGGCGGCCCTCGCCGTCGCCGGCGTCGCGCAGGCGGAGAGCGCGGGCGCGGGATGGCGGCGCTCCGACATCGCCTATGCAGCGACGAACGGTTTTTCAGGCGCCTACCCCCGCACCGGCGCCTCGCTCTCCGTCTCCGCCGTGGCGGGCGAGGGGCTGGGGATGGAGACGGATTACGAATACGCCTCCCGCACCCATTTCGCGGACCTGCCGCCCCCGGCGGAAATCGGCGGGACGGCAGGCGCCCGCGCCGCCGCGCGGCTCAACCCGCGTCGGGCGAAGACCGGGGCCTGGCCCGTGCTCTTCGACCGGCGGGTTTCCGGCTCGCTCGTCGGCCATGTCCTCGGCGCGATCAACGGCTCCGCCGTCGCCCGCGGCGCGAGCTGGCTGAAGGACCGGATGGGGGAGCGCATCCTGCCCCCCGGCTTCACCATCACCGACGACCCGCACCGCCGCCGCGCCTCCGGCTCCCGCCCGTTCGACGGGGAGGGGATGGCGCTTTCCGCCCGGAAGCTCGTCGATGACGGCGTGCTCGCGGGCTGGACGCTGGACAGCGCCACGGCCCGCCGCCTCGGCCTCCCCGCGCCGGGCGGCGCGCGGCGCGGCGTCGGCGGCCCGCCCTCGCCGGGGACCTCCACGCTGGACCTCTCCGAAGGCGCTGAGACGGCGGAGGAACTGATCCGCGCGATGGGGGAGGGGTTGATCGTCACCTCGATGATCGGCTCCTCGATCTCCGCCACGACCGGCGCCTACAGTCGCGGGGCCGCGGGCTTCTGGGTGGAGGGCGGGGAGATCGCCTTTCCGGTGAACGAGCTGACCATCGCCGGCTCCCTCCCCGACTTCCTCCTCCGGATGCGGGCCGCGAACGATGCGGACCGGACGCGCGGCGTCATCGCGCCGAGCCTTCTTGTCGAGGGGCTCACCATTGCCTCCGGCTGAGGGCGACCTCCCGCTCCTCCTCGATCACGCCCGCGCGGCGGGGGAGATCGCGCGGCGGCATCACCGCAAGGATGTCCTGACCTGGGAGAAGGAGGGCGGCGCCGGGCCGGTCACGGCGGCCGATCTCGAGATCGACGCCATGCTCCGCTCCCGCCTCCTCGCCGCCCGGCCCGGCTATGGCTGGCTTTCGGAGGAGACGGAGGACAATGCGGCGCGGCTCGCGCATGAGCGGGTGTTCATCGTGGACCCGATCGACGGCACCCGCTCCTTCATGCGGGGGGAGGACACGTTCTGCCACGCCCTCGCCGTGGCCGAGGCGGGGGAGATCGTCGCGGCGGCGGCCTATTTCCCGATCCGGGACGAGATGTTCTGGGCCGTGAAGGGCGGCGGCGCCTTCCGGAACGGGGAGCGGCTCGCAGTCTCCTCCCGCATCGAGATCGACGGCGCCTCCGCGCTCGCCGGGCGGGCGCAGGTCGTCCCCTCCTCCTGGCCCGGCGGGGCACCGCCGGTCAGGCGGGAATTCCGCAACTCGCTCGTCTACCGCCACTGCCTCGTCGCCTCCGGAAGGTTCGACCTCGCCTTCACGCTCCGCCCGGCCTGGGAATGGGACGTGGCGGCGGGAGAGCTGATCGCCGCCGAGGCGGGCGCGACCGTCTCCACCGCGAAGGGCGGCGCCTGGCGCTACAACGCCGCCGAGCCGCGGATGCCGGGCGTCGTCGTCGGCCCCGCGGCGCTCCATGCGGACATTCTGGCGCGGCTCAAGCCGGCGGCGTGAGACTTGCACACGAGGTGCATAGGGGTCACTCGATTGAAATAAAATGATAATCCAAGGTACGGCTCCGCCGCCCGCGGCTCAGCGGTGGACCAGCGCCGGCACGCGGCAGGTGCGGATCAGCTCCGCCGTTACGCTGCCGACGACGAGGGTGCGCAGGCGCGAATGGCCATAGGCGCCCATCACAAGCATCCCAGCCCCCGTCTCCTCGACCGCCGCGCCGATGACCTTCACGGGCTCGCCCGGCGCAATGCGCCCCGTCGCCTCCAGCCCCCCGGCCCGCAGCAGCGTCAACGCGCTTTCCAGAAGCCGCCGCGTCTCCTCCGTCTCGGCTCCCGCCGTCACCACCTCGAAGGCGACGCCGCGAGAGAGCGGGGAGCGGGAGACGGCGTCCAGCGCCTTCATCGAGCCCGAGCGCCCGTCGAAGGCGACCACTGCGCGCTGGATCGGGCGGAAGGCCCGCGCCGCGATGAGGACGGGCAAATGGCTCGCCCGGATCATCCGCTCCAGATTGGAGCCGAGATGCAGCTTTGCGAAATCCGCGGCCTCGCCGCGCTTGCCGATGACGACAAGGTCCGCCGCCGCCTCCCGCGCCGCGATCTCCTCCAGCAGGTCTCCGGTGCGGAGCGCGGCCGATACGGGGCCCGCCCCCGCCGCCTCCGCCCGCGCGCGGAGCGCGTCGAGCCCCAGCCGGGCGCTTTGCTGGAGGAGGCGGAACCGCTCTTCGTCCAGCGTCGCGAGGCGTTCGAGCAGCGCCGTGCGCCCATCGGCCCCGACGCGCCCGCTGAGGTCGCGCGGTGCGCTGTCCTTGCGCCCCAGCACCTGGAGAAACTCGATCTCCGCGCCGAGTCCCTTCGCCGCCCAGGCGGCATGGTCCGCCACGCTTTCGGCGTAGACGGATCCGTCGACACAGGCGAGAATTCGGGTCATTTCTTCACCCCTGCGGTCAGTGCGACATCAGATCGTCGAGCGCGCCGGGCTTTTCATGCACGCCGAGCCTGTCGACGATCGTCGCGCTCGCCTCGTTCATCCCCTTCAGCTCGACCGTCGCCCCTTCCCGCCGGAACTTCAAGACAGCCATGTCCACCGCCGCGACGCTGGAAATGTCCCAGATATGCGCGCCGCTCATGTCGATCGTCACATGCTCCAGCGCCTCCCGGAAGTCGAAAGCGGCGAGGAAATCCTCCGCCGAGGCGTAGAAGAGCTGCCCCTCCACCCGGTAGACGCGGCTCCGGCCGTCCGGCGAGAGGGTCGAGGTCACGCTGAAGATCTGCGCGATCTTGGCGGCGAAGAAGATGCCCGAGAGCAGCACGCCGATCAGCACCCCCCAGGCGAGGTTGTGCGTCGCCACCACGCCGATCACGGTGGCGACCATGACGACCGAGGAACTGGCCGGATGCTCGCGAATGTTGCGGAGCGAGGCCCAGCTGAACGTTCCGACAGAGACCATGATCATCACCGCGACGAGCGCCGCCATCGGGATCGAGGCGACGAGATCGCCCAGCACGAGGATCATGAAGAGCAGCGCGACGCCCGCGAAGAAGCATGAAAGCCGCCCCCGCCCGCCCGACTGCACGTTGATCACCGACTGCCCGATCATGGCGCAGCCCGCCATGCCGCCCAGAAAGCCGGAGCCGATATTGGCGAGCCCCTGGCCCACGCATTCGCGGTTCCGGTCGGATTTCGTGTCCGTCAGGTCGTCCACGATGTTCGCCGTCATGAGGGATTCGAGCAGGCCGACCACCGCGACGGCGACGGAATAGGGCAGGATGATCAGCAGCGTCTCCAACGTCAGCGGAATTTCCGGCAGGAGGAAGACGGGGAGCGTGGAGGGCAGCTCGCCCATGTCCCCCACCGTCCGCACCTCCCAGCCGAAGAGCGCGACGGCCCCGGTGATCGCCACGATGCAGACGAGCGGGGCCGGCACGCTCTTCGTCAGCATCGGCAGGAGGTAGAGGATGGCGAGCCCCGCCGCGATCAGCGGATAGGTGATGGCCGGAACGCCGATCATCTCGGGCACCTGCGCGAGGAAGATCAGGATCGCGAGGGCGTTGACGAAGCCCGTCATCACCGAGCGGGAGACGAAACGCATCAGCCGGCCGAGCCGGAGCGCGCCGGCGACGATCTGCAACAGCCCGGCGAGGATCGAGGCGGCGAGGAGGTATTGCAGCCCGTGATCCTTCACGAGATCGACGAAGAGCACCGCCGTCGCCGCCGTCGCGGCGGAGATCATGCCGGGCCGCCCGCCCGCGATGGCGGTGACGACGGCGATGGCGAAGGAGGCGTAGAGCCCCACTTTCGGGTCCACCCCCG
>JAUHWJ010000077.1 GCA_030424705.1 Alphaproteobacteria bacterium
CCTTGGTCCGCCGCTGTTCTTGCTTGCGACATTTCATCACCGAAGATGACGAGTCGCGCAACAAGGCTGCGTGACGGGATGCACGGCCCCTTGTGATGTATGCAACGGGATACAATACAGACGCAGCGCCGTCAATTGGCGGCGCGGCGGGGAGCGGCTATAGCGGTCGGCGACGGATGACGGGGGGCGCATGGCGCTGGTCGGGGAAGGCGTGAAGGTGGAGCGTGGCGGGCGGCTCGCGCTCGCGGCGCCGGATTTCCGGGTGGAGCGCGGCGAGGCGGCGGTCGTGACGGGGCCGAACGGGGCCGGAAAATCCACACTGCTCCGCGCCGTCGCCGGGCTTGTTCCGCTCTCCGCAGGGCGCATCCGGCTCGATGGGGCGGAAGCGCCGGCGGACGAGGCGGCCTATGCCGGCCATCTCGACGCGGTGAAGCCCGCGCTTTCCGCCCGCGCCAATCTCGCCGGCTGGGCCGCGATCTATGGCGGCGGCGGGGTCGACGAGGCGCTGGAGCGGTTCGGGCTCGCCGAGGCGGCGGAGGAGCCGGCGGGCTGGCTTTCCGCCGGCCGGAAGCGGCGGCTCGGCCTCGCGCGGCTCATGGTGACGAAGCGGCGGCTCTGGCTGCTGGACGAGCCAACCGTCTCTCTCGACGCCGCCTCCGTCGCCATCTTCGCCGAACTCGTGGCCGAGCATTGCGCGGCGGGCGGGATCGCGCTCGCCGCGACGCATGTCGCGCTCGGGCTGCCTCCCGGCCCGGAAATCCGCATCGAGCCGCCCCGCGCCTCGGCGGCCGCGGCGGCGGACCCGTTCCTCTCCGGGGCGTGGGCGTGAAGGCGCTCCTCCTCCGCGATCTCGCGCTCGCCTTCCGGCTCGGCGGTGGGGGGCTGATGGCGCTCGGCTTCTTCGCCATCGCGGGCTTCCTAATCCCGATCGGCATCGGCGGGACGGAGGCTCTGGGCCGGGTCGCGGGCGGGGTGATCTGGGTCTCGGCCCTCCTCGCCTGCCTGCTATCACTTGACAGGCTCTTCCAGGCGGATTTTGAGGATGGCTCGCTCGACCTCATCCTCCTCGCGCCGCCGCCGCTGGAGTTGTCCGTGCTCGCCAAGGCCGCGGCGCACTGGCTGACGACGGGGGCGCCGCTCGTCGCGCTCTCCCCCCTCCTCGCGCTGACGCTGGACCTGGCGCCCGCGGCCTGGCCGGCGCTGATCCTCTCGCTCCTCATCGGCACGCCCGCGCTCTCCCTCGTCGGCGCGGCGGGCGCGGCGCTGACGGTGGGGGTGCGGCGCGGGGGGCTCCTCCTCTCGCTCCTCGTCCTGCCGCTCTACCTGCCGACGATGATCCTCGGCGCGCGGGCGGTGGAGCGGGCGGGGACGGGGCTCGACCCCTGGCCGGCCCTCGCGCTCTCCGGCGCGGTGACGCTCGTCGCCCTCGCCGCCTCGCCATTCGCAGCCGCCGCCGCGCTCCGCGTCAACCTCCGGTGAGCATGGACGGGGCGTCGGCGCTCCACTACCTTCCCCGCCCATGAGCCCGGACGGAGGAGAGACCGCGCCCTTCGAGGGCGACGAGGCGGCGCGGCGCGTCAGGCGCCGGCGCGTGCTCTATCTCCACGGCTTCGACCCGGCGCCGACGGAGCGCTATCGCCGCCTCATCGCACGCGCGGGCGCGGAGCGGGGCGGGACGCCCCCGGCGATGAGCGCGGTCGGCCCGCTTTCCCCCGTATCCGAGGGCTGGCGCATCACCGCGCGGGAGGGCGCCCGGCCCTTGGAGACGCCGGTGGAGACGGTGTTCGAAATCCTTCGCTATGAGGATGTGGTGAGGCAGTGGCGGGCGCGGCCGCTCCTCGCCCGGCTCGGCTCGGGCGCGGCGGCGCTCGCGCGCTTCGCGGCGACGGGCGGCTTGCGGCGCGTCTTCTCCTTTTCGAAGGGGCCGGCGGGGCTCCTCTTCTACCCCGTCGTGATCCTCTCGGCCTTCCTGCTCGCAGGCGCGGCGGCGGGGGGCGCGCTCGGCGGGCTGGCGGGGCCCGGCTGGGGCGATGCGGGCGCGGCGCTCGGCGCGCTCCTCGGGCTCATGGCCTCCGTCCGGGCGGAGCGGGCGCTTTTCGCGCATCTGATGCTCGGGCTCTTCGAGTTCCTCTTCCGCCTCGCGGCGGACCGCCCGCCCTCTGGCCGGATGGAGATGCGCGAGGCGGAGTTCGCGGTCCGGATCGTCGAGGCTGTCGCCGCCGCCGAGGCGGACGGGGTGGACGAGATCCTGATCGTCGGCCATTCGCTCGGCGCCGTCATCGCGATCCGCGCCCTCGCCGCAGCGATGCGGATCGACGTGGACCTGAGCGGCGGACGGGCGCGCCTCTCTCTCCTCACGCTCGGCTCGGTCGGCGGCTATGTCTCGGCGGCGGGCGGGCCGGGGGCGGAGGCCTATGGCGAGGACATGATCCTCGTCGCCTCGGACCCCGACATCTTCTGGCTCGACGTCTCCTCCAAGCGGGACTGGTTCTGCTTCGGCCTTGTCGACCCGCTCCTGATGCTGGAGGCGGCGCCGGCCGCCGCGCGCTCCCCGAAGGTGATCTCCGCGAAGTTCGGCCCCGCGCGGCCGGACCCGGAGGACCGGAGGACGCGCTTCCGGGCCATGAGCCTCCACATGAAATACCTCGCGGCTCCGGACCAGAAGGGCGCGTTCGACTTTCTCGCCGCCGCCGCCGGGGGCGAGACGCTGGAGGCGCGGTTCCGCGACCGGCGGGATTCGCCGCAGGCGCGGCTCCGCCTCCTGTGAGGCGGCGGCTCCGCGCCCTTCTGCGCCGGGCGATCAGATATTCCCTGATCCTCGCCGCCTGCCTCTGCCTCTGGGTGGTCGCCTATCGCTGGATCAACCCGCCCGTCACGGTGCTGATCGTGAGCGAGTGGATCCGGCTCGGCGACGTGGAGCGCGAGTGGCGACGGCTCGAGGACATCTCCCCCCATCTCGCCCGCGCCGCAATGGGGGCGGAGGACGCAAGATTCTGCGAGCATTTCGGCTTCGATTTCGTCGAGATCCGGAAGGCCATGGCGGAGGAGGATCGCCGCCGCGGCGCCTCCACCATCTCGCAGCAGGTGGCGAAGAACGTGTTCCTCTGGCCGGATTCGAGCTGGCTGCGGAAGGGGCTGGAGGCGGGCTTCACCGTGCTGATCGAGATTTCCTGGCCCAAGGCGCGGATCATGGAGGTCTATCTCAACGTTGCGGAAATGGGCGAGGGCGTGTTCGGGGCCGAGGCGGCCGCGCGCCGCTGGTTCGGCAAGTCCGCCGCCGACCTGACGCTGGCGGAGGCCTCGCGCATCGCCGCCATCCTCCCGAACCCGAAGGCGCGGAGCGCCTCCCGCCCCTCCTCCTTCGTCGCGGGCCGCGCCCGCGCCGCGGCCTCCGGCGCGGAGACGCTGCGCGCGGAAGGGCGGGCGGACTGCGTCGCCCTTTAGTTGCAATCCGCCCCGGCGCGGGGCAATCAGGCTGAAATCCCCGGAGTTCCGCGATGCGCCGCCTCTTCCACCTCCCCCTCTCGCCGTTCTGCCGCAAGGTTCGCCTCGTCCTCGGCGAGAAGCGGCTCGACGTGGAGCTGGTGGAGGAGCGGCCGTGGGACCGGCGGATCGACTTCCTCCGCCTCAACCCGGCCGCCGCCGTGCCGGTCTATGTCACGGCGGAGGGCGCCGTCCTCTCCGACTCGAACGCGATCTGCGAATATCTGGAGGAGACGGGGCCGGAGCCGCGGCTCCTCCCCTCCGACCCGATCGACCGGGCGGAGGCGCGGCGGCTCGTCGCCTGGTTCGACGACAAGTTCCACCGCGAGGTCACCGTCAACCTCGTCTATGAGCGGGTGAACAAGCGGCTGAAGAAGGAGGGCTATCCGGAAAGCGCATTCGTCAAGGCCGGGGCGAAGAACGTGAAGCATCACCTCGAATATATCGGCTGGCTGATCGAGGGGCGGAAATGGCTGGCGGGGGATCATCTCTCCCTCGCCGATTTCGCCGCCGCCGCGCATCTCTCCTGCCTCGATTATTGCGGCGACTGCCCGTGGGACATCTCGCCCCCGGCGAAGGACTGGTATGCGCGGGTGAAGTCCCGCCCCTGCTTCCGCCCGCTGCTGGCGGACCACATGCCCGGCTTCCCGCCGAAGCCGCATTACGCGGATCTCGACTTCTGATGAGCATCGGGCTCCGCGAGGAGCTTGAACGGGAGGCGCGCGCCGCCGGCTTCTCCGCCCTCGGAGTGACCACGCCCGGCGCGATGGCGGCGGAAACGGAGCCGGCCCTCGCCCGCTTCCTCGAAGCGGGGATGCATGGCGAGATGGGCTGGATGGCGGAGCGGAGCGCCTGGCGGGCCGATCCGCGCGCGCTCTGGCCCGAGGCGCGGAGCGTGATCATGCTCGGCGAGAACTACGGGCCGGAGGCGGACCCGATGGCGTTCCTCGCGGCGCGGGAGCGGGGCGTGATCTCGGTCTATGCGCAGGGGAAGGATTACCACGACCTCGTGAAGAAGCGGCTGAAGCGCGTCGGGCGCCGGCTCGTCGCCCTCACAGGCGCAGAGATAAAGGTCTTCGTGGACACCGCGCCGGTGATGGAGAAGCCGCTGGCGGAGGCGGCGGGGCTGGGCTGGCGCGGCAAGCACACCAATCTCGTGAGCCGGGACTTCGGCTCCTGGCTCGTCCTCGGCGCGATCTTCACGACGGCGGAGATCGCGCCGGACGCGCGGCATGGCGAGCATTGCGGAACCTGCCGCCGCTGCCTCGACATCTGCCCGACCGCGGCCTTCCCCGAGCCGTTCCGGCTCGATGCGCGGCGCTGCATTTCCTACCTCACCATCGAGCTGAAAGGGCCGATCCCGCGCCCGATGAGGCCGCTGATCGGCAACCGGATCTATGGTTGCGACGACTGCCTCGCCGTCTGCCCCTGGAACCGCTTCGCGGAGCGCGCGGCGGAGATCGGCTATCATGCGCGGGAGGGGATGGAGGGCCCGCTGCTCGCCGAGCTCGCCGCGCTCGACGAGGCGGGATTCCGGGCGCGCTTCGCCGGGTCGCCGGTGAAGCGGATCGGGCGGGCGCGCTTTCTGCGCAACGTGCTCGTCGCCATCGGAAATTCCGCGGCGCCCGGGCTCGCCCCGGCGGCTGAGGCGCGGCTCTCGGACGAGGCGCCGCTCGTCCGCGGCGCGGCGGTCTGGGCGCTTTCCCGCCTCCTGCCGCGCGCGGCGCTCGCCCGCCTCCGCCGGCCCGATCCTGACCGGGAGGTGGAGGCGGAATGGGAGGCGGCGCTCAGCGGTTGAGCCAGAGCGCGACGGCGTTCGCGCGGTTCCGCACGTTCAGCTTCTCGAAGAGATTGCGGAGGTGGAATTTCACCGTGTTGACGGAGACGCCGAGCGCCGCCGCCAGCTCACCGTTCGTCGCGCCGCCGGCCAGCGCGTCGAGAATCTCCCGCTCCCTCTTCGTCAGCGCCTCCGACGGCCCCTGCCGGCGCTGGATCGCCGGAAAGTCCCGCCCGCCGGCGGCGACGGCGGCGATGGCCTGCAGGAGCCGGCCCGGCGGCTCGGTCTTGCGGACGAGGCCGGCCGCCCCCTCCCGGATCGCGGCGCGGAGCGTCATGTCGGAAAGCGAGCCGGTATAGATCAGCACCCGAGGCGGATTCGCCATCTGGGAGATGCGGCGGAGAAGCGCGAGGCCGCCGCCGCCCGGCATGTCCCAGCCGGACACCGCGACGTCGATGGGCGCGGCGACGCCGCGCGCGGCGTAATCCGAAAGGAACGTCTCCGCATCCGCCGCGACCATCGCCAGCTCGAAGCGCCCGTCCTCGCGCATGATCGCGGCGAGGCCGCGGTGGATGACGGGGCAGCGGTCGATCACGGCGACCGTCGTCGCCGGGCGGCGCGCATGGGCCGGGGCCGGGAAGCTCATCGGCGGCGCGGGCGCCCGATCAGGGCGCCCGCCGCAGCGAGGCGATTCGCGTCCTCAGCTCGTCCGCCAGCGCCTCCCGCTCCTCCGGCGTCAGGAAGGCGCCGAGTTCGATCCGCCGCCCGGCGCCGCGGAGCGTGAGATAACGGCTGATCTCCCGCGTGTCGGAGAGCGTGATGTCCACCCAATAGGGATTCGCGGCCCAGCGCAGAACCTTGCCCCGCGGCTCCCGCCGCTCCACCGCGATGGCGTCCGGCCACAGCCGCAGCTCCTCCGTCAGCCGCCCCGAACGGTAGGAGAGGCGCATGAAGCCCCAGAGGGCGAGGAGCGCCGCCCCCGCATAGGGGGCGAGCGCCGGCGCGGCCGGCGTGCCGGCGAGCGCGAGGATCGGCAGCGCCATCGCCGCGGCGGAGAGCCCCATGAGCCAGCGGAACCCCTCGGGCTTCAGCGAGCGGTGCGGCCAGAGCGTGACGGACCAGAGCGGCGCGTCGGTCCGCCGGAACGGGTCGGAGCCGGAAGCGAATGCGGCCGGGGAGGGTTCCCCGGCCGCGTACTTCTTTTCGTGAGGGTCGGTCATGGCCGCTCAGTGATGCTGCTTGTCCCACATGTCCCGCGTCGGGAGCGTCTCGAACGTGTGCTCGGGCGGCGGGTTGGAGAGGGTCCATTCCAGCGTCTCGGCATGCGGTCCCCAGTACGCGGGCTCGGTGACCTTCTCGCCGCGCGTCAGGGTGTACCAGACGATCCAGAGGAAGAAGAGCAGCGACGCGCCGGAGAGGAACGCCCCCCAGCTGGAGACGTAATTCCAGAGCGCGAACTGCTCCGGATAGTCGATATAGCGCCGGGGCATGCCCTGCCGCCCGAGGAAGTGCTGCGGGAAGAAGGTGATGTTGGCGCCGATGAACATCATCCAGAAATGGAGCTTGCCCGCCCATTCCGGATACTGCCGGCCGGACATCTTGCCGAACCAGTAGTAGATGCCGGCGAAGATGCCGAAGACGGCGCCGAGGCTCATCACGTAGTGGAAGTGCGCCACCACGTAGTAGGTGTCGTGATAGGCCCGGTCCACCGCCGCCTGGGAGAGGATGATGCCGGTCACGCCGCCGACGGTGAAGAGGAAGAGGAAGCCGAAGGCCCAGAGCATCGGCGTCTTGAACTCGATGGAGCCGCCCCACATCGTCGCGATCCAGGAGAAGACCTTGATGCCGGTCGGCACCGCGATCACCATCGTCGCGAGCATGAAATAGGCCTGCGCGTTCGCGCTCATGCCCACCGTATACATGTGGTGCGCCCAGACGACGAAGCCGAGCACGCCGATTCCGATCATCGCCCAGACCATGCCGAGATAGCCGAAGATCGGCTTCTTCGCGAAGGTCGAGATGACATGGGAGATGATGCCGAAGGCCGGCACGATGATGATGTAGACTTCCGGGTGCCCGAAGAACCAGAGGATGTGCTGGTAGAGCACCGGGTCGCCGCCGCCCGCCGGATCGAAGAAG
>JAUHWJ010000078.1 GCA_030424705.1 Alphaproteobacteria bacterium
CGAGGCGGGGGCGCGGGAGGTCGCGCGCATCCTCGCGAAGCGCGGGGTCGCCGCCGTCGCGGTCTGCTTCATGAACGCCTATGTGAACGGCGCGAACGAGAAGCGCATGAAGGAGATCCTTCAGGAGGCGCTCCCGGGCGTGCCCGTCTCCACCTCGTCCGAAGTGCTGCCCGAGATCTTCGAGCATGAGCGTTTTTCCACCACGGTGGCGAACGCGGCCCTGAGCCCGATCGTCGTCTCCTATGTCAACCGCCTCGGCGACCGGCTGAAGGAGGAGGGCTACAAGCGCGACCTCCTCCTCCTCCATACCGGCGGCGGCGTGATGACGCCCGCGAGCGTGAAGGATTACGCCGCCCGACTCGCCGGCTCCGGCATCGCCGCCGGAGCCATCGCCAGCCGGCACATCGCCATGCTTTGCGGGTTCAGGAACTCCATCGGGCTCGACATGGGCGGCACCTCCACCGACGTCTCGCTCGCCTATGACGGCCAGTCCCGCACGACGAAGGACTGGTATGTGGAATACGGCTACCCGATCCGCTTCCCCGCCATCGAGGTGCTGACCATCGGCGCAGGCGGCGGCTCGCTCGCCTGGCGGGACGATGCGGGCTCGCTCCGCAACGGCCCGCAATCCGCCGGCGCCCGGCCCGGCCCGGCCTGCTACGGCGCGGGCGGGACGCAGGCGACGAACACGGACGCGAACGTGCTTCTCGGCCGGCTCGGAACCAGCCTCGCCGGCGGCAAGGTCATGCTCGACGCCGGGCTCGCCAGGCAGGCGGTCGAGGATACGGTGGCGAAATCCTTCGGGATCGAGGCCCACGCCGCCGCCGATTCCATCCTCCGCGTCGCCAACGCCAACATGTCTGACGCGGTGCGGCTCATCTCCATCGCCCGCGGCTTCGACCCGCGGGATTTCGCGCTCGTCGCCTTCGGCGGCGCCGGGGCGCTCCACGGCGTCCATGTCGCGCGCGACCTCGCCATTCCCGTCGTCATCGTGCCCCCCAATCCGGGCGTGACCTCGGCGCTCGGCTGCCTTCTCGTCGACATCCAGCACGACTATTCCGAGAGCTTTCTCCGCGCCGCTTCCGACGTGACGGCGGAGGAGCTGGAAGCCGCCTTCGCGCGGCTGGAGGAAGAGGCCGCGGCCCGGCTCCATCACGAGGGCGTGGCGGCGGAGAACATCGTCCTCCAGCGGACGGTGGACATGATGTATCAGGGCCAGTGGCGCTCCCTCGCCGTCAGCGCGCCGAGCCCGGTGACGGACATCTCCGCCCTCGTCGCCCAGTTCCATCGGGAGCATCAGCGCGAATACAACTTCCGGAGGGACGGGGCTCCGGTCGGCCTCTTCCGGATCAACCTCACGGCCATCGGCGTCGTCCCGAAGGCCGAGCTTGCGAGCCACGCGCCGACCGGAAAGACGCCGGCGCCGATCGGCCGGCGCGAGGTCTGGTTCGAGCCCGACGCGCCGACCGACACCCCGATCTATGACCGGTGGGACCTGCCGGCCGGCTTCCGCTTCGAAGGGCCCGCCGTGCTCGAACAGGTGGACTCCACCGTTCTCGTCCCGCCCGGGGCCTCCGCCGAGGTCGACCCCCGGCTCAATCTCATCATCCGCGTGGAGGGCTGAACATGGCGAAGCAGACGCTCGATCCCGTCACCTTCGAGGTGCTGAAGAACTCCTTCATCTCCGCCGTGGACCAGATGGGCGAACAGGTGCTCCGCACCTGCTATTCCTTCGTGATCTACAACCGCGACTTCTCCAACGCGCTGCATGACGCGGAGGGGAACTGCATCGCCCAGGGCAACCAGGACATCGCGGTGCATGTCGGCACCCTCCACTACACCTGCAAGGCGGTGATCGAGGCGTTCCGCGGCCGGATGAAGGAAGGGGACGTCTACGCGATCAACGATCCCTATGCCGGCGGCACGCATTTCAGCGACGTGCGCCTCGTCCGCCCGATCTTCCATGAGGGCCGGGTGATCGCCTTCGCGCAGGCGAACGGCCACTGGTCCGATGTCGGCGGCTCGGTGCCCGGCTCCTTCGACGTGATGGCGCGGGAGATGTTCCGCGAGGGGTTGCGCATCACGCCGGTGAAGCTCTTCGAGAACAACGCGCTGATCGAGGATGTGGCGACGCTCATCGCGCAGAACAGCCGCGACCCCGCCTCGATCATCGGCGACATGCAGGCCCAGGCGGAGGCGACCGCCGTCTGCCAGCGGGACATCCTCCGCCTCGTCGAGAAATACGGGGTCGAGACGGTCGAGACCGGCTTCGCCGAGGTGCAGGACTATGTGGAGCGCGCCGTGCGCATGCGCCTCGCCGCCCTGCCGGACGGCGAATGGGCGACGCAGGACTTCATCGACCGGGACCCGGCGGGCTCCGAGGGCCTGATCCCCATCAAGATCCGCATGACCATCAGGGGCGACAAGGCCTATTACGACTTCGCCGGCAGCCATGACGTGATCGCCTCGATCTACAACTCGGCCGAGGGCGCGACCTTCTCGGCCGTCGCCGCGGGGATGAAGACCTTCTTCCCCGACCTGCCGCTCAATTCCGGCTTCTACCGCGCCTTCGAGATCACGGCGCCGGAGGGCAGCATCGTCGATGCGAGATGGCCCGTCGCCGTCACCGGCTTCCTGATGCCGTTCGAGAAGATCATGAACTCGATCTTCGAGATGTGGTCCGACATCATGCCGGAGCGGATGCGCGGCTCGCGGGCAAGCCGATCTTCATGTTCTATGACTGGCTGCCGGGCGGCTGGGGCGGGCGGAACGGGAAGGACGGGTCGAACTGCACCACCGCCTGCTTCGGCACCGGGCTCCAGACCCAGCCCGTCGAGGGGCAGGAGCGGGCGAACCCGATCCGCACGACCGAGTTCCAGATCCTGCGGGATTCGCCCGGCCCCGGCAAATGGCGGGGCGGCGCGGGCGTGCGGAAGACCTCGATCCTCCTGAACGCGGACAAGGCCGTGCTCTCCTATATCTGCGACCGGGAGCGCGCGGTCGTCTGGGGTATAAAGGGCGGCCTGCCCTCGATGCCGCACGGCCTCCACATGGTCCGCGCCGGAAAGACCCATGAGGACTGGCTCGGCTCCGTCTTCTCCGACCTGCCGATGAAGACGGGGGACGTCTTCTCCCGCCCCACGGCGGGCGGCGGCGGCTACGGCGATCCGCTGGAGCGGGATCCGGCGGCGGTGCTGGAGGACGTGATCGACGATTACGTCTCCGTCGAACGGGCGGCGAAGGATTACGGCGTCGTCATTCGCCCGGTCGATCCGGAGATGCTCGCCTATGAGATCGACGAGGCGGAGACGGCCAAGGCCCGCGCTTCGATCCGGGCGTCGCGCCGGGAATGGGCGGAGGCCGATCCGGAGCAGGTGGCGGCGGACTACAAGGCCGGGAAGATCGACCGGCTGGACGCCGTGCGCCGCTACGCCGTGATCCTCGACTGGGAGAGCGGGGAGGTCCTGCCGAAGAGCACCGAGCAGTTCCGGGAGATGTTCCGGATCCGCACCGTGGCGGGCTGGGCGTGACCGGGGCTCCTGCGGCGCCGCTTCGGGGCGCGACCTCTCGGCGGGCCGATTGACCGCCGCCGCGCATCCGGTCAAACGCCGCGACGCCGCGAACCTTCTCGGCGCCGCGGCGCTCTATGGCGGGGTGTTCCCGATCAACCGGCTCGCCGCGGAGGCGGGCTGGCCGGCTGTGGCCTTCGCGCTCTGGCCGGCGGCGGCGGCCGGCCTCGCGCTCCTTCTCCTTGTGCTCCTGCGCGGTGAGGCGCGCGGAGTGGGGAGGCGCCATGTCGTCGCCTGGCTGGCGCTGGGAGGGCTCGTGATCGGCGCGCCCATCGGCATCCTCGTCGAGGCGGCGAAGCATCTCGACGCCTCGATCCTCACGCTCGTGCTCTGCCTCTCGCCGATCCTCACCCTCGTCATCGCCGCGTCTACTGGCTCGGAACCGTTCGACAGGCGCGTGCTCCTCGGCATGCTGCTCGGGACTGCCGGGATCGCACTGATCGTCTGGCCGGAAAGCGGCGTTATCGTGGCGGGGAATGTCAAATGGTTCCTGCTCGCGCTGATCGCACCGGCCATGTTCGCCCTCGCGAACAACTGCGCGGTTTGGCTTCGACCGCCCGCCGCCTCCGCCCTTGTCATGGCGACCGGCACACTCCTCGGCGGCGCCCTGATCGCTGTGATCATTGCGCTCGTGATCGGCGCCCCGCTTGCGCCGGCGGAGCCCGGGGCCGGGCATGTACCGCCCTTCGTCCTCGCTTCGTTGCTGAACACCCTCTTCTATCCGCTCTTTTTCTTGATCGTCGCGGCAATTGGAGCGGCGAGGTTCTCGATCTTCAACTATCTTGCGGTTGCGGCGGGGATTCTCTGGAGCATGGCGGCATTTGGAGAAGACCCGGCGCCAGCCTTCTGGGCCGCGGGGACACTGATGCTCCTCGGGATGCATATAGCGCTCAGACCACGGGCGTCAGTCCGGTGACGCGGTGCTCAGGACCATTTGTCCACCCCACCGGCGCCAAGTTGATGTTCGCCGCCGATTTTGGGCGCTTTAGGCGGGTTCGGTATCAGCCTTTACCAAGTCTGCCGAGGCTTTCGAGCACGTCGCCGACATGGGCTTCGAGCACCTTCTGGATCAGCGCCGGCGCGACGACTCTGTAAGTCAAGACCGGCTTGAGCGCGATTGGTGCTGTTCGTAGCGTCCTCCAATCAGCAGGCCCAGCCCTTTCCGCTACTCAAAGACCAGACCGGCGATCATCCCCCTGGCGGTGATCATTTATGCCCGCTTCCCGCTCTCGCTGCGGAACGTCGAGGACCTCCTCCATGAGCGCGGGATCGACGTGAACCATGAGACAGTCCGCTTCTAGTGGAACGGCTTCGACCCGATGTTCGCCGCGGACATCTGGCGCCGAGGTGGCGTCGGATGCGCGCCTTCCGGCAGACCTCGGCCATCGGCGTGCGCTCCTCGCCCTGCTTCAGAATGAATGCCTTTTGCGCCTCCGTGAACTTCGATCTCTTCATCGTCTTCCTCCGTCTCCAGGTCTGATCCTAAGCTGGAAAATTCCAGCTTGGTTCGGTCCGGAAACCGGGAAGCAGGTCAAGGCCAGGTCAACCCCAACCTCGCCGAACTGTACCGCGAGAAAGTCGCGAAGCTTGGCGACGCTCTGAAAGATCCGGCGATCCGGGACGAGGCGCTCAACGTCTTGCGCGGCCTGATCGAGCGCGTCACGCCAACGCATGATGGTGGAGAGTGGAGGGTCGAACTCGACGGCGAGATCGTCTTGCTCATCGTTCTCGGACTGACCTACCGGAGGATCGATGCCGCCGCGGGGGACGCTATCCGAAGTTCGGTGAAAGTGGTTGCGGGGGCTCGATACCAACGATGCTTGCTTGATGTCTGTCACGCAACTGCGTGACGATTTTCAAATAGGTTGACGGTCCGCGCCGCCGTCGAGCATGTCTTCGCGCATCAGAAGGCCCGGTTCGGCCTCTTCATCCGGACCATAGGCCTCGCGCGGGCAGAGGCGAAACTGACCCTCGCCAACATCACCTACAACATGAACAGAGAGGTGGCTCGGTTTGTCTGAACACCGTCCGGGGTGTTTCTGAGTGGATCGGCCGCCCCCTTTCAGGCTGCCGCCGGGATTGGCGTCGCCAAGTTGATGTATGCCTGATCGGGGGTTTTCCCGCCAAGCGATGAATGCGGCCTCTTGCTGTTGTAGAAACCGAGATACCGGCTGATCGAAGCGCGGGCTTCGGAGACGCCGGCGTAGGCTCGGAGATAGACCTCCTCGTATTTGATCTTCCGCCAGAGCCGTTCGACGAAGACGTTGTCGCGCCAGGCGCCCTTGCCGTCCATGCTGATCCCGATCTCGGCGGCCTTCAGCACCTTGGTGAAGTCGGTAGAGGTGAACTGGCTTCCCTGTTCCGTATTGAAGATCTCCGGCTTGCCGTGCCGGGCGAGCGCCTCCTCCAGGGCTTCGACGCAGAAGTCCGCCGACAGCGTGATTGAGAGCCGCCAGGCCAGCACCTTGCGGCTGAACCAGTCGACGATGGCGACGAGATAGACGAACCCCCGCGCCATGGGCACGTAGGTGATGTCGGTCGCCCATACCTGGTTGGGCCGCGTCACCGCCAGGTTGCGCAGCAGGTATGGATAGATCTTGTGCCCCGGCGCCGGCTCCGACGTGTTCGGCCGCCGGTAGACTGCCTCGACGCCCATCTTTCTCATCAGCGTCGCAACATGCCTGCGGCCTACCTCGCGGCCTTCCGCCTTCAGCATGTCCCGCAGCATCCGGCTGCCGGCGAACGGATGATCGAGGTGCAATTCGTCTATGCGCCGCATCAGCGCCAGGTCGGCCTCCGAGGTCGGGCGGGCCAGATAGTAGACGCTGCCCCGGCTGATCCCGAGCGCCTTCGCTTGCCCGCTCAGCGGCAGTCCATGGGACCTGTCGATCATCGACTTGCGCTCGCCAGCAGTCCGGCCTTGCCGAGCGCGCCCTCTAAAAAATCGTTGGCCAGCGTCAACTCGCCGATCTTCGCATGCAGGACCTTCACGTCGACCGCCGGAGCCGCGTCGGCCTTGGCGCCATCACCGAAGACCGCCGTCGCGCCCTCCAGAAGCTGGCCGCGCCATTGTGTGATCTGGTTCGCATGCACATCGAACTGCTGCGCCAGCTCCGCCAGCGTCTTCTCCCCCTTGATGGCCGCAATAGCCACCTTCGCCTTGAAGGCCGGGCTGTGGTTCCGGCGTGGTCGTTTCGTCATGATCGCTCCTCGCTTCTCGGCAATCTTCTTACCGATATCGAGCGGCGTCACCACTCAGAGCTCCCGTTCAGATTTCCCGAGCCACCTCTCAGGCTGGTCTTCCACGAGCGCCGGGCAGCCATGGGGTGAGTCCGTCCGGAGCCGCCTGAAACGCACCGAAGCCGCCGCGGATCACCCCGATCCGGAGCAAAACACGGGCTGACGTCGTCCGGCGTCAGCCATGACGACCAGGCAAGCAGGTTCTTGCGGGTGTCCAGCTGCCAGACCCCGGCGGCCGTCGCCGGAGCCCTCACCGCAACCGCCTCCGACGATTCGCTCGATAAGGGCTTCGCGTCTCCGACAGCTGGCCCATCCGCGCCCTTCGGCGTAGCAGAAACGGCCGAGGCTCCAATCGCCGCCTGAATCTGTCCAGGCAAAGGGGCGCACTCCACTTTCAGGGAACAGAGCACCCTTAACACCGATATCGGCGGCGGCTCCTCCTTCTCCATGCTGGCGACGATGCGCGCGGCCTATAAGATCGCGCAGCTCCGGGGGCGTGGCGTGAGGTGGTCCCCGAAAACCGGACACGTTGCTAAGCTTGCCGCCAACGATGACGAGGAAGAACAGCGTGGCTGGCAAACGAAAGAA
>JAUHWJ010000079.1 GCA_030424705.1 Alphaproteobacteria bacterium
ATCGTGCGATGTGGGTGGAGGTCCGCTGCACCATCGTCACGTCCGCGCCGTTCTCCCAGAGGTCGGCGCAGATGTCGTGCGACGAGTTGTTGGAGCCGATGACGACGGCCTTCTTCCCCTTCCACGCGTCGCCGCCCGGATGTTTCGAGGAATGGTGGATCGTCCCCTTGAAGTCCTTCATCCCCGGAATGTCCGGGATGTTCGGGACGGAGGACATGCCGGTGGCGAGCACCAGCTGCTTCGGGCGGAGCGTGACGGGCTTGCCCTCCCGCACGACCCTCACCTCCCATTCGCCTTTCGCCTCGTCATAGCGGGCGCCCTCGCAGAGCGTGGAAGACCAGTAATTGATCTCCATGATCTTGACGTAGCTCTCGAGCCAGTCGCCCAGCTTGTCCTTCGGGGCGAAGACGGGCCAGTGATCCGGGAAGGGCAGATAGGGCAGGTGGTCGTACCAGACCGGGTCGTGCAGGCAGAGGGACTTGTAGCGGTTGCGCCATGAATCGCCGGCGCGCGGGTTCTTCTCGATCACCAGCGTCGGCACGTCGAGCCGGCGCAGCCGCGCGGCGAGGCCGATGCCGCCCTGCCCGCCGCCGATGATCACGACATAGGGCTGGTCCTGATAGCCGAGGCGGGCCTGCTCCTCCTCCCGCTTCTCCTTCCAGGTCTTGCGGTTCGGGTCCGCATGGTGAGAGACGCCCTGTTCCCGCTGCGGGCCCTTCCGTTCCTCGAAGCCTTTCAGCTCGCGGAGCGTGGTGAGGAGGGTGAAGGCGCCGTCCGCCGTGAGGCGGAGATGCCCCTCGCCGCGGCCCGCCGCAGTCTCGAACTCGATCCAGCCCTCGGTCGTCCCGTCCGCCTCGGTCGCGTCGCCGACGAGGCGGAAGCCGTGCGGCTTCGCTGCGGGCAGCGTCTCCCGCAGCATGGCCTCAATCTCGGCGCGGCCTTCCAGCGTCTTCAGGTTCCAGGTGAGGCTGACGAAATCCCGCCAGAAGCCGGCGGGGGCGAAGAGCGCGGCGGCCGCCGCCGCGTCCCCCTTCGCCAGCGCGTCGTCAAGCTGCGCCAGCCATGTCGTGATTTTTCCCGTGGGCGATTGCACGTCCATCATTTCCTCCGCGTCGCGCGGCCGGCTTGGCGCCGACTCGCTTCTGACGCGAAGAATAGGGGATTTCTCGCCCTGGGCGGGCGGAAATCATCTGCCCGCCCGCGCGAATCCCGCGGCGAAGACGAGCTTCCCGGCGGAGAAGGCCGCCTCGACCCGCGCCCGGCCGCCTGCGAACGAAAGCGCGAGCACATCGCCCCTCAGCCCCGGCGCGATGCGGCCCCTGTCTGTCAGCCCGAGCGCCTTCGCCGGCCCGGACGAGACGAGCGCCCAGGCGGAGGCGAGGCCGGAGAGGTCCGGCCCGGCGAGGCGGGATGCGGCGAGGAGCGGGGCGGGGTAGAAATAGTCCGAGGCGAGCGCGGAGCAGAGCCCGGCCTTCGCCGCATCCTCCGCCCCGAGCGCGCCGATATGGCTGCCGCCGCGCAGCACGTTCGGCGCGCCGAGCACGGTCGGCTCGCCCCCGGAGACGGCCTCCTCCGCCGCCTCTCTCGTGAGCGGGAACTCGCTGACCCCGATCCCGAGCGCGCGGTGGCGCGCGCGCTCCGCCTTCGTCTTCTCGTCGTGGGCGAGGCGGGGGACGCCGAGATCGACCGCGCGGGCCGCGATGCGGGCGACGATCGCGGGGCTCTCCTCCATCCGCGCCTCGATCCGGGCGACGAGCGCCTTGTACGCGTCCACCGACATGCCCGCCCGTGCGGCGTATTTCGGGATGTCGCGGCCCATCCGCGCCTCGAATTCCGGCGCGTCAGGGGCCGGAGCCTTCACCATGCCGGTGAAATGGTCGTTGAAGGCGATGGCGGGCTTCGGTTCGAGTTCGAGCCAGCCTTCCACCGTCTCCGCTGCGTCGAGCGCCATAATCTCCCACCGGATCTGGACGCGGAGGTCGGTGAGGAGCGCGGGGCGGAGCCGCGCGAGCGTCTCGATCACCGTGTCGGCCATCTCAAGGCTGCGGAGGCCGGGCTCCCAGGAAATCGTGAGCGCAAGGTAGGCGGTGGTGATCCCGTTCGCCGCGCATTGCCGGTCCGTCTCGATCAGGGCGGTCTCCGCGTCGAAGAGCACGCCGGGGCGGGGGGAGAGGTTCCTCTCGAACCCGTCGCCATGCGCGTCCACGATGCCGGGGACGAGGATGAGCCCCGCAGCATCGAAGGCGCGGGCCGCGGGCGCCGGAGTTTCGGCGATGCGTCCGCCAGCGAGCGCAAGCGGCCTCGCCTCCAGCCCGGCTTCGCCCAGAACGCGCCCGCCCGTCAGTATCCAGTCCATCTTTCCGTCCCTCTGTCGCACAACCGCAACAATCCCGTCGCGGCCCTGTCGCGTGACGGCTCTATCGGCGGAATGCGTCATTCATGTCACGCCCGCAAGAAAGGTCGGTTCATGCTGAAACACGCCGCCGCCGCAGCCATCGCGCTCTTCGCTTTCTCCGCCGCCGCGGAGCCGCTGCGCTTCGCCGTCACCGATATCGAGGGGATGGAGCAGCTCACGCAGGAATTCGCCGCTTTCGAGGCGGAGATGGAGGCGATCACCGGCCTCGAATTCGAGCTCTTCGCCGTCTCCTCCCGCACCGCCGCGGTCGAGGCGATGAACGCCGGGCAGGTCGATTTCGTGCTCACGGGCCCGGCCGAATACGTCGTGATGAAGGAGCTTTCGGACCCAATCATTGTCGTAGGCTGGCAGCGGCCCGACTATTTTGCGCAGGTCGTCACGCTGGCCGCCGGTCCCGTGAAGTCGGTCGATGATCTGAAGGGCGGGATCGTCACCTTCGGCTCCGTCGGCTCGACCTCCCAGCATCTCGGGCCGGCGCAGGCGCTGACCGATCTCGGCCTGAAGCTCGGGGAGGATTACCAGTCCCAGATCCTCAACCGCAACGTCGCGGTCGAGGCGCTGATCCGCGGCGATGTGCAGGCCATCGGCATGAATTTCGGCCACCTGAACGCGATCCGCGAGAAGTTCCCGGACGTCGCCTTCACGGTGCTTGCCCGCGGGCGCGACCTGCCGAACGACATCCTCGTCGCGCGGAAGGACATCGACCCGGAGGCGCTCGCCAAGGTGAAGAGCGCCTTCGCGGATGAGGGCCGGCGCCTGCTCGACGCCGTGCTGAAGGGCGAGGACAACCAGAAGTTCAAGGGCGGGTTCTTCCTCACCGAAATCGACGACGCCGACTACGATTATGTCCGCTCCATGTATCGCACCATCGGCGTGGACACGACCGCCTTCGTCGGCGACTGAGCTTGGCGCTCGATGAACCCCGCGCCGTCGCGGCCGAAGCCGCGGCGGCCTGTCGTCTGACCGGAATCGCCCTCTCCCGCGGAGGGCGGCGCGTTCTTGACGGGCTCGATCTCACGGTAGGCGCCGCGGAGCGGGTGGCGCTGATCGGGCCGAACGGGGCGGGGAAGACGAGCCTTCTCAACGCCGTCGTCGGCCTCGCGCCGATCACCGCCGGCAGGGTGGAGGCGCTCGGGCGCGATCTCTCGGCGGCCGGAGCCCGGGCGGCGGTGCGGGGGGAGACGGGATACGTCTTCCAACGGCATGCGCTGGTGAAGCGGCGCACAGTGCTCTCCAATGTCCTCCACGGCTTTCTCCATCGCCCCGGCGCCTGGCGCGCCTGGTCCGCGATGCTTGCGCCGGAAGCCTGGCGCGCGGAGGCGATGGAGGCGCTGGCAGAGGTCGGCCTCGCGGACCGCGCGGCGGACAGGGCGGACCGGCTCTCGGGCGGGCAGGCGCAGCGCGTCGCCATCGCGCGCGCCCTCGTCCGCCGCCCCCGGCTCGTGATCGCAGACGAGCCGACCGCCAGCCTCGACCCGGCGGCGGGGCGGGAGGTGATGTCCCTCTTCTCCCGCATCGTCGCGAAGCGCGGCGTCGCGCTCCTCTTCACGACGCACGACATGGCGGACGCGCTCGCCTATGCCGACCGGGTGGTGGCGCTGAAGGGCGGGCGCATCGTGCTGGACCGCCGCGCGGCGGAGGTGATGCCCGGCGAGCTCGAGGCTGTGTTCGATGGCTGAGCGGCGCATCCCCGCCCCGCCGGGGCGGTTCGCGGGGCTCTCGCCCCTGAGCTTCGTCCTCCTCGTCGCAGCGGCGGCGCTCGTGATCGCCTCGCTCGGGGATGTCTCGCCCTCGCCGCAGCGACTGGCGGAAGGCGGGCCGCGCATGGCGCGCCTCGTCGGTCGGATGCTGCCGCCCGATCTCGATCCGGCCTTCCTCGCGCGGATCGGTCTCCGCATCGTGGAGACGTTGCAGATCGCCCTCATCGGCACGCTGTTCGGCGTGATCCTCTCCTTCCCCTTCGCCTACGCCTCCGCCCGCGGGGTGACGCCCTTCGGCCCCTTCGCCTTCCTCTTCAAGGCGGTCGTCTCCTTCGCGCGAACCGTGCCCGATCTCGTCTGGGCGCTGATCTTCGTCTCGGCCATCGGCCTCGGCGCCGTGGCGGGGACGATGACGATCATGATGGACACGCTCGGCTTCTGCGGCCGCTTCTATGCGGAGGCGATGGAGGATGCGGAGGAGGAGCCGCGCGAGGCGCTGACCGCTTTCGGCGCCTCCCGCTTCGGCGTGCTGATGGGCGCGGTGATCCCCGACGCCATGCCCTCGATCATCGCGACGACGCTCTTCGCGCTGGAAAAGGCCGTGCGCTCCTCCGTCGTCCTCGGCCTTGTCGGCGCAGGGGGGATCGGGCAGGAGCTGAAGACGGCCTTCGACCTCTTCCAGTACGAGAAGGCCTCCACCATCATCCTCGCGATCTTCATCGTGGTGCTGGGGATGGAATGGGCGACGGACAGGCTGCGGCGGCTGCTGCGGTAGGGTCAGCCGATTTCCCAGCCGAGTCGTCGCTTCGTCTCGTGGAACATGGCGCCGACCGCCTGTTCCGCGTTGACGGGCGCGGCCGCCGCGCGCGTCGCCTGTCGCGCATCGAGCCAGCCGCGCAACGTCATGAACGTTCCGAAGGCGAAGACGCCGAGCCCGAAGGCCTCCTGATGAACGCCGAGATCGGCGAATTGGGAGATCGTCCCCGTTCCGAGGGAAACCGCCGTCGCCGCCGTCATCACGCCGAAGTCGCGTCCGCGCGCGGCGGCGGCCCGCTCCGCCTCCTCGGCGAGGCCGCGCGCCGCCTCCACGATATCGCGCGGGCGGTGGCCGCGATCGACCAGCGCGCGCTGCCAGTCATAGTATTGCGCGCGGTTGGCGGCGAAGCGCGGATCGTTCGACATTTCGAGCGCGCGCTTCATCGCTTCCTCAGGGTCATCGGCGACCGGAACCGCGAGGCGCTGCGTCATGACAAGGATCGCCGTCTCCTCCCGCGCCTGCGGGTCAGGGTCGGCGTTGGCGGCGGAGGAATGGGCGACGAAGGCGGCTTCCGACTGGAAACCCTCGAACGCTTCCACGAGGGGAACGCCCGCCGGCCGGAACTCCCGCGCCTGTTCGATCAGAACGCGCCGCGTCGCGCCGTAGGCCGCATCGTTCACCTCCCGCTCGTCCTCGCGGAGCGCGGCGAATGTCTCGGCCCAGTCCGCCCTTCGCTCCGGCGTCCAGCGTGCGCGGATGGCCCGCTCCCCGAGGCTCTCGATGCGGGAGAGGAGCCCTTCCGGGTCCCACCCGCGCTTGCCCCAGTCCTCCATGTCCCAGTCCGTCGGCGTCGGCAGGAGAAGCCGGTCGAAGAGGATGAGGTCGCGCGCGATCTTGCTCGCGTCGCGATGGTCGATAACGGAATAGGCTCCCCAGCGTTCCGCCGGCATGGCTCCCCCTTTCAGCGCCCCTTCGCGTCCTCGATCACCCAGTCGATCCGGTCATTCCCGAAATGCATCCGGTCGCCGACAAAGAAGGTCGGCGCGCCGAAGGCGCCGCGGGAGACGGCCTCTTCCGTGTTCGCCTTCAGCCGGTCCTTCACCGCCTGATCCTCCGCCATGGCGAGGATCGCGCGGCTGTCGAGCCCGGCGCCTTCGAGCGCGGGGGAGATCACGTTCGGGTCGGAGATGTTTTCCCCTCGCCCGAACATCGCCTCGTAGACGGCCTTCACATAGGCCGGGAACCGCTCGTCCCCCTCCAGCGCCGCGGCGGCGCGCATCGGCAGGATGGTGTTGAGCGGGAAACCCTCCGCGAAACGGAGCGGGACGCCGTAGCGCTTAGCCCAGCGGCGCATGTCTTCCGTCATCCACTTCCCCTTGGCGGGGATCATGACGGGGGAGGCGTTGCCCGTCGCCTTGAAGACGCCGCCGAGGAGGAAGGGCCGCAGCGTCACCTCCCCGGCTTCCTCCAGCCGGTGGAGCTGGGTCCACGCGAGATAGGCGGCGGGGCTGCCGAAATCGAAGAAGAACTCGATCTTCATGTCAGAAACTCTCGATGGCTGGCCGAAGGTCCATTTCGTGCGTCCAGGCGGTGCGGGGCTGGTTGTGGAGCATCCAATAGATTTCCGCGATGTCCTCGGGGGAAAGGAGGCCGCCCTTGTCCTTCAGGGCGTAGCGCTCAGGGAACATCTCCCGGATGAAGGCGGTGTCGATGGCCCCGTCGATGACGACATGGGCGACATGCACGCCCATCGGCCCGAGCTCCCGCGCCATGGACTGCGCCATGCCGCGAAGCGCGAACTTGGCGGAGGCGAAGGCGGCGCCGTTCGCATAGCCCTTCACGCTCGCCGAGGCGCCGGTGAGGAGGATCGTGCCGCGCCCGCGCGGCGCCATCCGGAGCGCGGCCTGCCGGCTGACGAGATAGCCGGCATAGGCCGCCATCTCCCAGATCTTGCGGAACTTCCGCTCTTCGAGCTCAAGGAAGGGGAAGCGCGCGTTGGCCCCGATGTTGAAGACGCAGACCTCGACAGGGCCGACCTCCCGCTCCACCGTCTCGAAGAGGTCTACCATCGCGGCCTCGTCCCGCGCATCGGCGCCGAAGGGGCGGCAGGCGCCGCCCGCCGCCTCGATCTCCGCCCTGAGCGGCTCCAGCGCCTCCGCCCGCCGCCGGACGGGGCAGGCGACATAGCCGCCGGCGGCGAAGCGGCGCGCCACCGCGCCGCCCGTCGCGTCCCCCGCGCCGACGACGACGGCGGCGCCTTTCACGGATCGTAGCCCTCGATGATCGTGAACTGCGCCTCCCCGGCTCCGTCGCGAAGCTTCTTCGCCGCCTGGTAGACGTCGGAGTGATAGCATTCGAGCGCGGCTTCGTAGGAGGGGAATTCCGCGATGACGAGGCGGAGCCCGTCGGGCTCCCCCTCCACCACCTCGCTCCGCCCGGCGCGGACGATGAACTTCCCGTCGAAGGCCGCGATCGCGTCGCCGCTTACGGCGCGATACTTTGCGTATTGCTC
>JAUHWJ010000080.1 GCA_030424705.1 Alphaproteobacteria bacterium
CACGGGCTCCACCATGGGGCTCAACCTCGTCGCCTCCTCCTGGGCTGCGCCGCGGGTGGAGGCGGGGGACGAGATCGTGCTCTCCGTGCTGGAGCATCACGCCAACATCGTGCCCTGGCATTTCCTGCGGGAGCGGCAGGGCGCCGTCCTGAAATGGGTCGAGCCGGAGCCGGACGGCTCGCTCGACGCGGAGAAGGTGCTCGCCGCCATCGGGCCGCGGACGAAGATCGTCGCCGTCACCCACATGTCGAACGTCACCGGCGCGGTGGTGGACGTGAAGCGGATCGTCGAGGGCGCGCATGAGAAGGGCGTGCCGGTCTGCGTCGACGGCTCCCAGGCCGCCGTCCACATGTCCGTCGACCTCGCCGATCTCGGCGCGGATTTCTATGCGATCACCGGCCACAAGCTATATGGCCCCTCCGCCTCCGGCGCGCTCTGGATTTCGAAGGCGCGGCGGGAGGAGATGCGGCCCTTCCTCGGCGGCGGCGACATGATCCGCGAGGTCGGGCGGGATGTGGTGACCTATGCCGACGCGCCGTTCCGCTTCGAGGCGGGGACGCCCGGCATCGTGCAGATGATCGGCCTTGGCGCCGCGATCGACTATCTCGAGGGCCTCGGCATGGCGGCGGTGGCCGCGCATGAGGCGGAGCTGAGGGATTACTGCGCGGCGAAGCTCGCCGGGCTCAACTGGCTGACGGTGCACGGGAACGCGCCGGGCAAGGGCGCGATCTTCTCCTTCACCATGGCGGGGGCCGGGCACCCGCATGACATCTCCACGATCATCGACCGCAAGGGCGTCGCCGTCCGCGCCGGGCATCATTGCGCGCAGCCGCTGATGGCGCATCTCGGCGTGACGGCGACCTGCCGCGCGAGCTTCGGCCTCTACAACACGAAGGCGGAGGTTGACGCGCTCGCGGATGCGCTGACGCTGGCGCACGAGTTGCTGGGGTAGGCTCGCCTACTCCGCCGGCTCCAGCATCATCGAGCCGAGCGCGCCCGCCCGCACATCCGCCTCCGCCATCGACATCGGGATGTATTCCCCGACGCGCCAGAGCGCCGCGAGGTCGTCGTAATGGCGGGAGAGGAGGTGGCCCGACTGGCCGGTGGAGAGGATGAAGACTGACCGGTCCAGATCCGCGAAGTCGTAGACGGCGCGATAGCCCGCGGCGTGGACGTTGAGATAGGGCTCTTCGCCGCGGCCCCGCGTCTGGGCGCGCTGGAGCGTGTGATCGCCGCCCGAGGTCTCGTGCTCGATGTTCACGAGAAGGTCGAAGGGGAAGCGGAGGCCGAGCGGCGTCGCCACATGGCGGGCGCGGTGCGCCTCGCCCCAGCGCCAGGCGCTCATGTCCTCGCCCTGCGCGGCCTCGATCTCGTCCAGCGCGTCGTCGAGCGCGAGCTTGGCCATTTCCGGGCAGGTCTCGACACGGCTTGTCTTGTCGACGTCGCACCAGAGCGCTGCGCCGTCCACGTCATAGAACACCCGCTCGATGAAGAGCGGGCGCGGCCCCTCCACCGCCTCGAAGAGCTCGCCGAGCTCGTCCGCCGCGATCCGCCGCGTCAGCGCGCGCATCCAGGCGGCGAAGATCAGCGGCTCCGCCTGGTGCTCGCTCATCTCGCCGTTCCAGGCGCCGAGCATCTGCAGCGCGGCCTCCCGCCGATCCCCCCTCGGGTCGCCTACCGGCTCGTCCCGCGTCCACCAGAGATCGGCGGCGACGAGAGGAAGGACAGCGCGCGCCATCTCCGACACGGTGTCGTTCTGCAATTCGATGAAGCTCTCCTTGGTGTGGAATTCGCGCGCGTTCAGCTTCTGCTCCAGCCGGCGGATGCGATAGGGCGCCTCCCAGTCGAAGGAGATATGGTCAGGGAAGGCTTCGTCCGTCGTCCGGTTGTTGGCGTTGGCGACGACGCCGGAGCGGGGGCGGATCGACCGGGGGTTCAGGCCGGGGTCGCGGAGGCCCTGCCAGTCATTCTCCGCGATCCAGCCGAGCGAGGGGAGCCGCCCGCGGCTCCGGCTGTCCGCCCGGCGGAGCGGCGCGCGGCCGGTGACGATCATGCCGACGCCCGCGCCGTCCGCCAGCGTGACGTTCTGCGCCGGCGCGATCACGAGCCGGCCGGCCTCCTCCGCCTCCTCGATCGTGCGGGCGCGCATCAGGCGCAGCGCTCCTTCGACCGAACGGTCCTCCACCGTCAGCGCCGTCCAGGAGAGGGCGGCGACATGGCCCTCCGGCGTCACCGCGCCGAGATCGTAGAGATCGCGCGGCGGCACGGGGCCGTGCCGCGTCCAGCGCAGGGTCAGCCGCTCCTCGACGCCGCCAGCGGCGCGGATCGTCTCCTCCCGCGTCACGAAGCGGGCCCAGCCTTCCGGGGTGCGGTATTCCTCCGGGTTCTCCGGGTTCAACTGCTCGATATAGACGTCCTGATCGTCCATCCCGACCGTGGTGAGCCCCCAGGCGAGGCTTCGGTTGCGCCCGACGAGAATTGTGGGAACGCCAGGCAGCGTGCCGCCGATCGCGCTTTCGTCCGGGAAGTCCACGCGCATCAGCATCCAGACGCTGGGGGCGGAGAGCCAGAGATGCGGGTCGTTGGCGAGGAGCGGCGCGCCCGTCGCGCTCCGCGCGCCGGAGACGGCCCAGGCGTTCGACGCGCCCTCGAAGCCCGGCGGCGGGAAGAAGAAATCTTCGAGCCAGGCAAGCCGCTCCGGCCGCGTTTCCGATTCGGCGCGCCGCGTCTCGGGGAAGTCGAGGCCCGGAAAGGCCTCCGCGAAGGTCGGCAGCGCGATGAGGCCGGGATCGGGGTTGAGCGGGAAGAGATCCTCCAGCCGTTCCGGCGGCGCCTGCCGCAGGAGCCGCGCGCGCCGCGTCTCCTTCTCCGCCGCGCCGGTGAGGCGGAGCGCCATGAGCTTGAGGATGGCGAGGCTGTCTTCCGGCGTCCAGGGCGCGAGCCCTTCGCCGAAGAGGAAGAATTCCGGCGCGCCGCGGCCCCGCGCGCCCTCGTTCACCGCTTCGATCCAGGCGTTGACGCCTTCGGCATAGGCCTCAAGCGCCGCGCGCGTCTCCGCGCTCTGATGCTCGAGCCCGGCGCGCGCGACGGCGTGGAGCGAGAGGGCGCGGAGCCGCCGGTCGAGCGGCAGGGCGGCGGGGCCGAAGAGTTCGGCCAGCCGCCCCTGCGCCCCGCGGCGCGACAGCTCCATCTGCCAGAGCCGCTCCTGCGCATGGACGAGGCCCATGGCGAAGAAGGCGTCATGCTCCGTCGTGGCGAGGATATGCGGGACGGCGTTCGCATCCCGCACCACCTCGACCGGGGCTTCCAGCCCGGCGAGGGAGAGGCGCTCGTCGTAATCCGGCAGGGAGCGGGAGAGGAGATGCCAGCCGAGGCCAGCCGCCGCCAGCGCGAGCGCGAGGAGCGCGCCGCCGAGCCAGAGCAGCAGCCTGAAGATCGTCCGCATCCGCTTCCCTTCAATGGCCCCGCGCCCTTGACCGGGCGGCGGCGCGCGGCGAGTGTGCGCCAGCTTATCGGGAAGGACGGGGAGAAGAAACATGGCGCGCTGCGCGTTCATCGGTCTCGGGGTCATGGGCTATCCGATGGCCGGCCATCTCGCGAAGGCCGGGCATGAGGTGACGGTCTACAACCGCACCGGGGCGAAGGCGGAGGCCTGGGCGGCCCAGCATGGCGGCAAGGCGGCGAAGACGCCGGCCGCGGCCGCGAAGGGCGCCGAATTCGTCTTCGCCTGCGTCGGCAATGACGACGATCTCCGCGCCGTGACCATCGGGGAGGACGGTGCCTTTTCCGAGATGACGCCCGGCGCCGTCTTCACCGACCATACGACCGCCTCCGCCGCCGTGGCGCGGGAGCTTCATGCGGTCGCGAAGGGGCTCGAATTCGGCTTCGTCGACGCGCCTGTCTCCGGCGGGCAGGCCGGGGCGGAGAATGGCGTGCTGACGATCATGTGCGGCGGCGAGGCGGCGGATTTCGACCGCGCGGCCCCGGTGATGGACGCCTATGCCCGCGCGCGGCGGCTCCTCGGCCCCTCGGGCGCGGGGCAGCTGACGAAGATGGTCAACCAGATCGCCATCGCCGGGCTCCTGCAGGGGCTTTCGGAGGCGGTGGGCTTCGCGCAGCGCGCCGGGCTTTCCGTGCCTGACGTGATCGACGTGATCTCCAAGGGCGCCGCCGGCTCCTGGCAGATGGAGAACCGCGCGAAGACGATGGGCGAGGACAAGTTCGATTTCGGCTTCGCGGTGGACTGGATGCGGAAGGACCTCGGCATCTGCCTCGACGAGGCGAAGACGAACGGCGCCGCCCTTCCCGTCACCGCGCTCGTCGACCAGTTCTATGGCGACGTGCAGGCCATGGGCGGCGGGCGGTGGGACACGTCCTCCCTCATCCGCCGGCTGAGGCGCTGAGGGCGCCCGGGCTCCCGCCGCGGCGGGGGCCTGACGGTCAACGGGCGATGCGCGTGTATTTCGCCCCTTCGAGGCTCGCCCCGGCGAGGAGCCCGTCCTGCGCGAAGACGATGGCGATGACGGGCTTGCCCGCGCTCGTCGAGTCGAGATTGAGCGATATGCCGTCCCCCGGCACGGTGAACTCGGCGTCCGCGCCGAGCTCCCATCCCTTCGCGGTGCGGAAGCGGTTGAGCGCCGGGTCGGTCATGAAGAAGAGCGCGTGCGCCGTCTGCTGCACGCCGATCTGGTAGCCGATGGAGGCGGCGGCGACGCTGTAATAGGCCTCGGTCGCCCCGCCGACGCGGAGCGCGCCCTCGCCATAGGAGCCGCCGATGATGAGCCCGCCTTTCACCACGGAGGGCATGACGAGGACGCCGCGGGCGCGAGCGGCGAGCTCCTCGGAGCCCGGAACAGTGGCGTAGAGCTCGCGGAGCGCGCGGTCCACGTCCGCTTCGATCTCCGGCCCGCTCTCGGCTTCGGCGGTAAGCGGCGCGAACGATGCGGCGGCGAGGGCGGCGAGGGCGGCGCGGCGGGTGAGGGCGATCATGGCTCGGCTCCTTATTTTCAGCCTGTTACGCTCTATATCGACCATTCCGGCGGCGATTCCAACGAGGCATGCATGATCGAGACCGAAATCGACCCTTCGGTGAACGTCCTCGGCGGCGATCTTTCGCCCTGTTCGCAGGACCCGCTCACCGGCTTCTTCCGCAACGGCTGCTGCGACACGGCGGAGGCGGATCGCGGCTCGCACACCGTCTGCGCGGTGATGACGGCGGAATTCCTCGCCTTTTCGAAGGCGGCGGGGAACGACCTTTCGACGCCCATGCCGCAATACGGCTTCCCCGGCCTGAAGCCGGGGGACCAGTGGTGCCTCTGCGCCGCGCGCTGGGAGGAGGCGCGGCGGGCGGGCCGGGCGCCGAAGGTGCGCCTCGCCGCGACGCACCGGCGCGCGCTGGAGATCGTGCGGCTGGAGCATCTCCGCGCCCATTCCGCCGACCTCAACTGAGCCGCCGGCTCAAAGGCCGGTCGGGCCGAGAAGCTCCATGCTCGGCATCAGGCCGAGGAGATGTTTCGAATAGTCGTGCTGCGGGGCGGCGAAGAGACGTTCCGTCTCCGCCGTCTCGCAGATCGCGCCGTGGCGCATCACCGCCACGCGGTCGCACATCTGGCGGATCACCGGCAGGTCATGGCTGATGAAGAGCATGGTGAGGCCCAGCTCCTGCTGCAGGTCCTTCAGCAGGTTGAGGATCGTCGCCTGAACCGAGACGTCGAGCGCGCTGGTCGGCTCGTCGCAGATCAGGATCCGCGGACGGGAGGCGAGGGCGCGGGCTATGGAGATGCGCTGCCGCTGCCCTCCGGAAAACTCGTGCGGATAGCGGAGCGCGGCGGCGGCGCCGAGGCCCACATGGTCGAGCAGGTCGGCGACGATGCGCCGCGTCTCCTCCTCGCTCCCCGTTGTGCGGTAGAAACGGATCGGCTCCGCGACGATGTCCAGAACCTTCATCCGCGAATTGAGCGATGAATACGGGTCCTGAAAGATCATCTGGAGCGCGCGGCGCGCCCGCCTCGCCTCGGGCGCGCGCGGGTTCGTGACGACGTCCTGCCCCAGCACGCGGATCATGCCCGAATCCGGCCGGTAGAGGCCGGCGAGGAGACGCGCGACCGTGCTCTTGCCCGAGCCGGATTCCCCGACGAGGCCGAAGGTCTCCCCCTCCCGGATCGTCAGGCTCACGTCGTTCACCGCCTTCAGCATCCGGCGGTTCTTCTTCAGGAGTGCCTTCTGAAGGACGAAGGAGAGGTTGAGATGCTCGATCTCGACCGCGACGCCGGTTCCCTTCGGGCTCTCGGAGCGGCCGAGCCAGTGGTTGGCGATGTCGATCCGCCGCGCCGCGCTCGCCCCGCCCTCGATATAGTCCACGGAGGCGAAGCGATGCAGCTTCCGGTCCGCCCGCGGCACGGCGGCGATGAGGCTCTTCGTGTATTCATGCCGCGGCGCGCCGAGGATCTGGGCGACCGGCCCCTCCTCCACGATCTCGCCGCGATACATCACCGCCACCCGGTCCGCGATCTCCGCGATCACGCCGATGTCGTGGGTGACGATGATGACGCCGAGCTTCCGCTCCCGGCAGAGCGCCTTGATGAGGTCGAGGATCTGCGCCTGGATCGAGACGTCGAGCGCGGTTGTCGGCTCGTCCGCGATGATGAGGTCGGGGTCGCCGGCGAGGGCGAGGGCGATGACCACGCGCTGGCGCATGCCGCCGGAAAATTCATGCGGCCACGACTTGAGCCGCGCACGGGCCTCCCCGATCCCCACCTGTTCGAGCAATTCCGCCGCGCGCGCGAGCGCCGCCGGGCCGCGGAGGCCGGTCGTCTTGGCGATGGTCTCCGCGAGCTGGTCGCCGATGGTCATCAGCGGGTTTAGGGAGGTTTGCGGGTCCTGGAAGATCATGCCGATCCGGTCCCCCCGGATGCGGCGCATCTCCGCCTCCGTGCGCCCGCGGATCTCCTCGCCCTCGAAGCGGACGGAGCCGGCGGAGACGCGGCCGGGCCGTTCCAGAAGGTCGATCACGGCGTTGCCGATGGTCGATTTTCCGGCGCCGGATTCGCCGACGAGGCCGACGACCTCGCCAGCGTTCACGACGAGATTGATGTTCCGCGCCGCCTCCACCGTGCCGCGCCGGGTCGGGAACTCGACCGAGAGGCCGCGCAGCTCCAGCAGCGGCGGGGCGGCGGGCGCCTTCGCCTCTGCGCGCGCCGCCGGCTCGCGGATCGTGCGCCCGCTCGGCAGCATCACGGGGGGGAGGTCGCCGTCGCCGCTCATCTGAGTTTCGGGTTCAGGGCGTCGCGCATCCAGTCCCCCAGCAGGTTCACCGCGAAGACGAGGACGACGAGCGCGATGGCGGGGAAGAGCGTGATCCACCAGAGGCCGGAGAAGAG
>JAUHWJ010000081.1 GCA_030424705.1 Alphaproteobacteria bacterium
GCGGAGGAGCGCGAGCTCCGCCTGGGTGGCGCCGGCCGCGACGGCGGCCTGTCTCTGCTCCTCGTATTCCGCCCTGATCTGCGCCGAGGAGAGCTCGCGGAACTTCGCGAGGGCCGCGGCGTCGGCCTGACCCGATTGTAGCGCGCCGCTGATCGCGTTGAGAAGGACGCTCTCGAACTCGCTCCGGAGCGCGGCGGCGGCGTTCGCCACCTGAGCGGCCAAGTCCTCGAACTCCGCCGCCAGCTCCGCCAGCGGAATGTCGAGCATGACTTCTCTCAAGATGGCGAGATCGTCCTGCGCTGCGCCGGCGGCGACGGCGGCGCGGCGCTGCTCCTCGTAGGCCGCCCTGATCTGTCGCTCCGTGATGGCGCGCCACCGCGAGATCGCCTCGGCGCTGACGTCGCCGGTTTGCAGAGCCGATTCGATGGCGCCCCGCAAGACGTCCTCGAACGCCTCGCGGGCGATTGCCGCGGCGTTCTCGATCTCATAGGCGAACTGGCGGAAGTCCTCGCGGAGCTGCCGCATCGGCAGGTCGAGAAGCACCTCCTGCAAGAGCTCAAGATCGCGGCGGCCCGCGCCCGCCGCGATGGCGTTCTGCCGTTGGACCTCGTAATCGGCCTGAATCTGCTGCGCCGTGAGGCGGCGCCAGCGGTCGAGCGCCTCGGCGCTGGCCTCGCCGGATTGCAGGGCCGACCCGATGGCGTTCCGCAGGGCGTCCTGATAGGCAGCCTGCGTCGCCGCCGCCGCCGCCGCGGTCTCGTTCGTGAGCTCGTCGAGATAGCCGCGATACTGGTCGCGGAGCACCTGATACTGCGCGGCGTAGAGCTGCTTCGTGAGCTCGACGTCGCCGCCGATCTCCTTCGCCGTCGCGATGGCGGCCTGGCGGCTTCGCTGGAACTGCTCCTGCACCAGCGCGAACCAGGCGTCGATTCCCTCGCGGGTGGCGTAGCCGGTCTCGACGAGCTGGCTCGCCACGTCGAAATTGTAGGCCTCGCGGAGCTCGCGGCGGGCCTGACGGCGGGCGAGGACGATCTCCCGCGTCGTCACGCCCAGGGCGCGGACGTCTGCGGTCGCCTCGCGCGAGAAGGTCTCGCGGATGTTGCGGAAGGCCTGCTGATAGGTCGTGGCGGTTTCGTCGACGCCCGTGACGTATTCCCGCGCGGCGGCCTTGATCTGGTCGCGGAAGGCGTATGCCTGCTGGATGATCCGGGCGAAGGCCTCGGGGTCGTCGCCGCTCCGGTCCAGCGCGCTCTCGATGAGGTCGAGCTCGCGCCGGGTGATCTCGCCGGTCGCCTGCATGGCGGCGCCGAGCTCGGTGATCGCGTCCGACAGGTCGAGGCCCGCCTCCTTGTTGATCCCGAACTCGGCGAGGGCCTTCGGGCCCGATGCGACCGTCACGTCGATATTGTCGCCCCGCAGCCCGTCGGCGACGATCCGCGTGATCCCTTCGGTCGTGACAGAGAACATCTCCCGGACGAGTCCGAGAACATCGGCGACCGCCTCGGCGGCGGACGTGCCGGCCTGCCTGAGCGAGCCCGAGCCCCGGTAGACGACCTCGCCCGCCTGCGCGCCGGCGGTGAAGGCCGTGGCCGATCCGCTCGGCTTCGAGCCGAAGAGCGAGCTCGCGAGGCTTCCGACGATTCCGCCGAGCGCCGCGCCGAGGGACGTGCCGATCACGGGGATGAACGATCCGAGGGCGGCGCCGGCGGCCGTGCCGATCCCGGCGCCGATCTGCTGCGAGTTGCCGCTAAGGATCCCGCTGATCCCGATCCCGATGCCGGCGCCGATGCCGGTGATCGTCGCATTGTCGAGCCCGAAGAGCTGGCCCTGACCATCGAAGAGCCCGGAGAAGAGGTCCTTGAACGCGCCCTTGAGGCTCTTGAGCTCGTCGCCGAGGTTTTTCGCGAGATCGTTGGTCAGGCCGCCGGTGATGGTCGAGGCGAGATCGCGGAGGCCGCCGTGGAACGACCCGCTTTCGGAGACGGCGCCGATCACGCCGCCGAAGGCGGAATTGAAGGCGTTGGCGAAGGTCGATCCGAGACGTGTACCGGCGTTTTCCGCTGGTTCTGCAAGGTTTTCCTCGATCGCCTTCCGCGCCTTCTGCGTCTCGCCGACGACGGCGCCGATCTCGGCGACGGCCCGCTTGTAGGCCTCCGATTCCTCGTCGAGATTCATCGCCTCGGCGAGCCGCTCGAACTCCTCTATCGCCTGGGCGAGCTCCTCCCGGTCGGCGAGGGCGTCCTGATAGGCTTCATATGCCTCCCGACTCTCGGCCGCCGCGCGCGCGCCGCCGATGGCCGCGTCGCGGGCACGCTCGAGATCGGTCCAGAACTCCTCGAGATCGCGGCTGAGGTCGCGGAGCGACCCGCCGGCGCCCCTGGCCTCGTCGGCGAGCCCGGAAAGACCCTCGGCGAGGAGCCCCGCCGCCTGCGCCTGTGCGGTCAGGAGCTCTGCGACGTTCTGGCGTCCGGCGGCGATCTCGTCCTCGGTGAGCTTGGCGGCGGTCGCCAGCTTGACGTATTCCGCCTGGGCTTCCTTGATCCTGTCGGCGAGCTGGAAACCCGACTGGAGCGCCTCGACCGCCTCCTTGCCGTCCTTCACCGCGCCGACGAGGACGTTCTGCCGGTCGACGCTCTCCGCGAGGCCGTTCAGAAACTCGGCGAGCTCGGCGTTGGCCTCCGCCCGCGCCCGGTTGGCTTCGCGAGCGGCCTGCGTCTGATTCTCGGCGAGCTCCTTCTCGAGCTCGGCGGCGCGCCGCTCGGCGGAGGCGCGTTCCTCCGCCGCGCGCGCCTGTTCGCGCATCTCGGAGGCTGACGCGACGATAGCCTGCTCGGCCTCGGTGAGCTCCGCGCCGAGATTGGCCACGGCGTCGAAGGCGGCGAGGGCGTTGTCGGCCATGTCGCGGAAATGACCCGCGGCGCGTTCGCCGGCCTCCGCCGCGCCGGACCGCCCCATAGCGAGCATGGCGTCGAGCGCCCGGCCCATGCCCTCGGACGTCTCGCGGGCGCTTATGCCGAGACGCTCGAACCCGGGCAGGCCCTCGACGAGCGCGAGGGCGTCGTAGAACTCCTTCGTGGCCCGCGTCGCCGCCTCGAACGGCAAGAGAACGAAGCCGACGATGCCCTTCATGATGGACTCGACTGCGGCGCCGAGGCCCCTGTAGCCGCTGACCATGGACTCGATCGCCAGGGTGGAGGCCTTCGAGAGCCGGTCGATCATGATTCCGGCCGTCGGGAGAGAGGCGATGTAGTCGCCGGTCGCGTCGATCAGCTCCTCGACGGCGTCGGTGATGTCGCCCCAGGCGTCCGCCCAGGACGGAAGCCCGAGATCGTCGAACACGGCTCTGGTCGAGCCGAGCTCGCTCCGCAGCTTCACGAACTCGGCGACCAGAAGGCCGGCGCCGACGACGAGCGCGCCGATGCCGGTCGCGACCAAAGCGCGCGAGAAGAGCCTTACCGCGCCCGCCGCCGCCGCGAAGGCGCGCGCGAGCCCGCCGCTGACGATCACGCCGGCGCCGCGCAGCGCCCCCGAGAACGTGAGAGAGGCGACGTTGGCCGCGACCATCGCGCCCGTGAGCCCCCTGACCGACCCCGAGACCGCCGTGATCGCCGTCACGAGGCCCGCATAGCCCGCGCGGACGCCGGGCGCGACGACGGCCGCCTGAGCGACCGCCAGGCGCTTCATTTCGATGACCGTCTTCGCCGCGCCGAGCGCCCAGCCGCCGAAGACGGCGCCGAGCCGGAGCGCCGCGACCCCGCCGCCGACCAGAACCAGCGCCTTGAGGACCTGCTCGAAGCCGCCGACCGCGTTCGCCGCGTCCGTCGTTGCGTCCACGACGGAGCGGACGGACGAGCCGATGGCGTCGAATATCTCGGCCGCGCCCGCGTCGGAGATCGCGGCGAAGGCCAGCACTGCGAGCCGGATGCCGCCGGTGAGGGTCGTGAAGCTCTTGATGAGGCCGAGAAGGGCCGGGCCGGCGGCGATCGCGCCGAGCGCGGCGAGCGCGACGCCGAACCGGGTCACGCCGTCGATGGCCGGCGTCATGTTGAGCGCGATCTCGCGCAGGGCGCCGGAGAAGGCGGCGATGGGCCCGTCAAGGAGGGCGCCGAGCTCGAGTGCGAAGCGGTCGCGGAAGAGGCTCGCCGCGCGGTCGACGGTGATGTTCACGTTCGAGAGCTCTTCGTTGAGCTTCGGTATCTCGCGCAGGATCGCCCGGATCACGAGATCGGTCGTCAGCACGCCCTCCGCGCCGAACGCACGCAGGTCGGCGATCGTGACCTTCGTCGTTCCCGAGAGCTCGTCCATGCCCTGCTCGAAGAGGACGAGTCCGTCGGCGGTCAGGCGCAGCTGGTTCTGGAGCGCCGTCATGATGCGGACGCCCTGCTCCGCGACCGACCGGAACTCGTCGCCGTTGAACGTCCCGGACGAGAACGCCTGGCTCAACTGATACATGGCGTTCGTCTGTTCCCGCGCGGTCGCGCCGGAGAGGATGAACGCCTTGTTGAGGGCCTCGGTCGTGACCTTCGCGAGCTCGACGCCCTCCGGAAGGTCGCGGAAGATCTGGCTCAGGCGGAAGTAGCTGTTGGTCGTCGACTCGATTTCGCCGAAGGACCGCTCGGCGATGCCGGCGAGGTCCTGCATCTCGGCGGCGACGCGCTCCGTCGAAGCCGAGACGCCGTCCTGGGCCGTCGTCACCAGCTTCGCCTGGTTCTGCATCTTCTGATAGATCTCGACGAGGCTCCTGAGCGACGAGCCGAGCTCCTGCACGCCGTAGACGCCGATGGCCCCGGCGAGCGCGCTCCTGAACAGGTCCGCCGAGCGCGAGACCGTGTTCAGTTGCGTGTTCATCGTGCTCAGCGAGCGGTTCGTCGTGCGCGTGGCCGCGCCGAGCGATGCGACGCCGCGACCCATCGTCTGGAGCTGGCGCGTCGCCTGCCGCGACGATTGCGAGAGCGCGTTCAGATTGCGGTTGCTGCTCTGCGTCTCACGCCGGATCGCCGCTAGTTCGCGGAGCGCCTGGTTGGCTTCGATCTGGAGCCGGACGAGCCGGGTGAGCTGCTCCGTAGCCATCTATCGGAGGCTCCTACGGAAGGCGAAGGCGTAGGCGCCCTGGTAGAAGGAGGCGAAGCCCGTCCGCCGCGAGGTCCAGTCCTGCCGGCCGAGGGGCCGGGGGATCGTGTTGGTGTCCTTTCCACGGATGCGCCGGGGGATGAAGGCGGCGAGGCGCGGCTCCCACAGCATGACGGGCGGCGCGATCCTCGCGCGCTTGAACGACTGGATCACGGTCACAGAGAACTCCGGCCGGATCGTGCCGGAGCGGCGCGCCGCCTGGGTGGTCTCGGCCATGAAGCCCTTGCGCGACCGGGCGCGCCGTTTCGCCGGCCGCGCGCGCTGTTTCGCGCTCGGCTGGATCGTCCGGCCGCCGCGCGACTCGATGTAGGCGATGTTGCGCTGCGCGATCTTCATCTCGTTCGGGCCGCGCGGGACGTAGTAGAGCGTCTCGCCGAGCTTGAGGGTGACCGGTCCGCCCTTCTGGATCTGCGCCCGGACGATGCGCTCCCGGCCGCGGGCATTGCCGACGATCCAGCGCCAGGAGACGCCGACATGCGGCGTGACATGCTCGGCGACGAGCAGCTCGAAGGCGCGCATCGCCGGGCGCGCGTCGTTGCCGAAGACGACGGTCAGCGTGCGCTGCATCTGCGCGATGGTCTTGTTCTGCCGCCCGTCGACGAAGACGCTCTCCGCCGGGTTTCCGAGCCGGTCCTGGCGCTCCGCCTCCTCGTTGGCGATGGCGTAGGCCATGGCGCGGACGCCGTCTTCGGTCCAGTCGACGATGTCGCCGAGGTCGATGGTCTCGATGGCGTTAGCGCCGGCCCCGACCGTCCAGCTGCGCACGGCCGGGATTCGGGAGGGCTGCGGGCGGCCGAACGGCGGAACGCTCATGTGATCTCGTCCTCTCCCGTTTCTGCGAGGACTCGAGCATCATTGCGTCGAAGCTCCTCAGCAGCTCGACGAAGCCGCATCCGAAGCCGTAGCGGCGCGCATACTCGCCCACCGTGAAGAACGGGAGCGGGAACCCGGGCGCGCGCCGCTCGCCCGACAGGCGGACGAAGGCCTCAAGGACAAGCCTCAGTGGACCGGCTTCCGGGCGCCGCCTTTCCTCCGGGATGAGCCCCGAGGCTGCGACGACCTCATATTGGTCTTCTCGTCCGGCCCATTGGTCGTGGAACTGGACGATCCGTCGGAGTTTCCCATCATCTCCTTCATCCGCGCGTCGAAGAGCTCGGAGACCTCCTTCGCCTTCGCGAAGAGGAGGTTCAGGGCGAAGGGATAGGCCTCGAAGAAGGCGGGCGGCTCCATGCCCGCAGGCAGGCCGCGATGCGAGAGGATGCAGGTCTCGACGAAGGCCTCCCGCTGCATCTTCACGAACTCCATCGGCTTGACATGCGCGTCGAGCGTGGCGGCGTCAGGCTCGGTCATCGACATCTCGAAGGGCAGCTTCGACATGAGCGCGGTCTGGAAGTCGTCGTTGTAGGCGGAGAGCGGCGCGACCATGAACACGGCGGGCGTGCCTGGAAGCGGGATCTCCACGCCCTCCCGCAGCTCGAGCGGAAGGGCGAACCGGGCGAAGGGATCGGCGGCGGACCCGTTGGGCTTGGACGTGGTCATTGCGCTCCTCAAGAGATGGCGGCGGAGGCCGCGGTGATGTTGGTGGTGGCGCCTTCCGGCGTGACGGTGACCGTCCCGCCGACGGCCGAGGCGACGAAGCCGGCGTCGACGTCGATGGCGGCGGCGACCGCAGACGCCACATCGGCGGCGGTGTCGCCCTCGGAGATCGGCACGTTGAAGTCGACCGGCGCGCCGCCGTCGGCGGTGAGCGAGATGTCGGCCGAGACCTGGGCGACCGTCGCCGGACCCTCGGAGAAGGTGATCGTCACTTCCTCAGAGGCCGGACCCGCGCCGGCGGCGTTGACGGCCAGCGGCAGCGGGCCGCCGCCGACGGCGACGGTTCGGTCGATCCGCGCGGAATAGATGTCCGGCGCCGCCCCGACGAGGGCGACCATCTGACCGGAGACGACGACATCCTGTCCGGAGCCGCCGGCCACCGTCTCGGCGGTCGAGATGCGCACGCGCGGGAAGGTCAGGAGATAGCTGTTCCCGAGCGCATCCTCGAGCGTCACCTCGAGCGCGAAGTCCTCCTGCGCCACGAGGGCGTCGACGAGGAAGTCGCTCGAGAAATAGACGCTGTAGTCGATGGACGCTTCGAAGCGGCCGAGAACGCTTTCGCGCGAGCCGAGAGTGCCGATGCATGGCACGTTGCGGGTGTTGGAGGCGAAGTTGACGGCGAGGTTGGTCCAG
>JAUHWJ010000082.1 GCA_030424705.1 Alphaproteobacteria bacterium
GGGCACCGGCATACTCAACAACGAACTCTACATCGGGCGGCTGGTCTGGAACCGTCTGCGGTACATGAAGGATCCCGACACCGGCAAGCGCGTCTCCCGCCCGAACCCGGAAAGCGAGTGGGTTGTCCAGGAGGTCCCGGACCTTCGGATTGTGGACCAGGATCTCTGGGACGCCGTGAAGAAAAGGCAAAAGAGCCTTTCGTTTGATACGACGGTGACAGGCAGCAATCCGATGAACGATAGACGACGGCCGAAGCATCTTTTCGCCGGTTTCATCAAGTGCGGGTGCTGTGGTGGTGGGTACTCCCTGATCTCGAAAGACCTTCTCGGCTGCGCAGCGTCACGGAACAAGGGCACATGCGATAACCGTCTGAACATACGTCGGGATGCCTTGGAGGCGTCGATCTTGAATGGCCTTCGGAAGCATCTCATGTCGCCGGAGCTCTTCAATGAATTCTGTGCCGAGTTCACGCGCGAGGTAAATCGGCTCCGGATCGAGCGCGGAGCCGACTTGGCTGGCTGGAGGTGCGAACTCGAGAAGGTTGACCGAGAGCTCGACAAGATGGTCGATGCCATTCTTCAGGGCTTCCCGCCGGCGAAACTCAAAGACAAGGCCGAGAAGCTGGAGGCGAGGAAGGCGGAGTTGTCTGAGCTTCTGGACAACGCTGACGAGCCGCCGCCATTGCTGCACCCGAACATGGCACGGATGTATCAGGATCGGGTCGCCAAGCTCTGCGAGAACCTGCAATCCGAGGAAGATCGAGGCGCCGCCGTCGACGTGCTTCGGTCACTGGTCGATGAAATCACCCTCGTGCCCGAGAACGGCGAACTCTCCATCGTGCTGCGCGGCGACTTGGGGGCGATCCTGCGCTTTGCAGCAGGAAAGCAAAACCCCGACTTCCTTTCGGAGGCCGAGGCTTTGGACAATCTGCTTTCGCAGAAATCGTTGGTTGCGGGAGGGCACAACAGACGATCCCGGCGGGCAGGGTTCCAAAAAGCAAAAACCTCCGCGGCAGGACCGGCGGAGGCATCACAAGTATCGTTGGTTGCGGGGGTAGGATTTGAACCTACGACCTTCAGGTTTTGAGCGTTACGACCGCCCCGTCACGCCGACCTCCCACCAGTCCGGCCACAATACCTTCGCTGGTGAGCGGGTCGCTTTGGCGACGACCTTCTGCTCCTCCAGCGTAAGCCGCCGTCCGCCCAATCGTGCAAGAGCCGCTTCGACGATCCACGGTTCGAGCATGATCCGTCGCGTCTCGCGGTAACGATCAAGTCGTCGCGCCATATGGAGCAGCTCGACCGCGCCGCTCACGCTGCCGGGTGTCACGAATCTTATAGAAATAGCGCCGAGAGTAAGCGGCTCGGCGATCAGCCGTTTCTCGCGCGCGCCCTCGATCGCCGCCATGGCCTGCCTCGCCGACGCGCCTTCGCCCTCAAGGCCCTTCTTCGCGAGATGGAGAAGGAACGCCTCCGCGGCTGTGAGCCGGCGCTCGACGCCGTTCTCGCGGATCACGACCTTCTGCCCCAGCACCGCGTCGTAGGGGATGTCGCGCCGCGATCCCTTCGGCCGCCCCCGCGGATTACCGCTTCGACCCTTCGCGAACCGGGTCGCCTTCGGCGGGCGGCCGTAGCCGATCGCTTCGTCCTGCTTGCCGGTCCTGGTCTCGTCGTCCTCCCTCATCGCTCGACGCCCCGTGGCAGACGAAGGCTGTCCGGATCCCGGGTCGTGCGGCGGATCTCTTCGACCTCCTTGCGGGTCAACGCCGCGCCGCCGCGCCGCCGCGAGATCGCCATCTGGACCGCCCACGGCTCGAGCAGGAGCCGGCGATATTCGTCGTTCGGCCCGTAGTCTCTCGGATCCTCGCAGGCGACACCCAGGAGGAGCAGCGCGTCATCGACGTTTCTCGGATCGGTCGCCTCGGGTTTCACCTCGAACTTCACAGTCTGTCGAGGGCGCGTCTTCGCCAGCGCCGCTTCGCGCTTCGCGATCATCTTCAGGATCTCGCGCCGCGCCGCCCGGTCGCCGGCAAGCGCCGCCTGGTAAGTCCGGTGCTGCAGCGCCTCCTCGACCGTCACCTCGCGCTGGACGCCGTCCCGCGTGATCGTGAGCGTCTTCTCAACGATGACGTCGAAGGTGGAGGCCTCCGCCGCCTCATCGCGCGTCTTTCGCGGCCGGCCCTTGGGGTTGCCGCTCCGCCCCTTCTCGAACCTGCCGGATCGCTCCGGTTCGCGGCGGCCTGTGTCATCCTCGTCCACCGGCCTCACTCCTCCGCGCGCCTGGGCTCGCCGCCCGTCATCGCCGACCAGCGCTCAAGCGCCACATCGACATAGCCGGGGTCGATCTCCACGCCGCGGAAGCGCCGCCCGGCCCTCTCCGCGGCTATCAGCGTCGTGCCTGAGCCGAGGAAGAGGTCGAGGACCAGATCGCCCCGTTTCGTGACGTCGCGGAGCGCGTCTGCGACCATCGCTGTCGGCTTCACCGTCGGGTGGAGCGCAAGGTCCTCGCGCCGACTCCCCTTCATCGAGTTGACCGAGGCGTAGTCCCAGACATTGGTGCGGTTCCGCCCATGCTTCCCGAGTTCGACCGCGTTGAAGTGAGGCGCCGCGCCGACGCGGAAGACGAAGACCAGTTCGTGCTTGGAGCGGTAGAGCGAGCCCATGCCGGCGTTCGACTTGTTCCAGACGCAGAGATTGAGGAGATCGTCGTAGATCCCGCGGCCGACGGCGGCGACGTCCTCCATGTGACGCCAGTCCATGCAGACGAAGTGGACGGCCCCGTCGCGCGAGACGGCGACGCATGCCCCGAGGGTCTCGCTCAGGAACGTCCGGAACGCCGCCTCGCTCATTTCGCCCGAAGCCATGGCGAACTCGGCGTGCCGGCCCTTCGCGTTGACGAAGCCGTTGATCGGCACGTTGTAGGGTGGATCGAGGAAGGCGGCGTCGATTGCGGCGCCCTCGCCGACCACCCGGCGGAGGAAGTCCGGATCCCGGCCGTCGCCGCAGCCGACCCGATGCTCGCCGAGAATCCAGATGTCGCCGGGCTTCGTCCGTGGCGTCGTTGGAACCGCGGGCACGATCTCGTCGTCGGGGTCATCCCCGTCTCCAAGGATCACGTCGATCTCGCCCGTGGCGAAGCCGGTGAGAGAGAGGTCGAGCTCGATGTCGAGGGCGGAGAGCTCGCCAAGCTCCGCCTTGAGGAGATCGAGGTCCCAGCCGGCGTTGAGCGCGATCTTGTTGTCGGCGAGCCTGAGCGCCCGTTTCCGGGGCTCGTCGAGCCCTCCGAGCGTGATGGTCGGAACCTCGGCCATGCCCATCGCCTTCGCCGCGAGGAGCCGGCCATGTCCGGCGATGATCTCGCCAGCCTCGTCGACGAGGATCGGATTGGCGAAGCCGAAGGCCCGGATCGAGGCGACGATCTGCTCGACCTGCCGCTTCGGATGGGTGCGGGCGTTCCGCGGATCGGGTCGGATCTCCGCCACCGGCCGATAGACGACGGCGAGGCGGCCTTCAGGCGCGTGGTCTTCCGGCATTGACGTTCCCCCTCTGTTCGAACACCGCTGACATGGGGTGCGGCGTTCCGACGCGCAAGATCTCGCGGTCGGACTGGACTTCTCCGCAAGGGAGAGCGTTGCTGGCTCCGCGCCCGGCCCTCCGGGCTCGTCCCGGTAGCGGCGGAGATCGGTCCGCCGCGGAACCGGGAGACGGACATGACCAGCATCGAAGAGAAGACGGCGCGGGGCGACGCGGGCGGGGGATCGGAACCGCATGCCGAGACGATGGATGCGCCAGCGGCCAGCGAGGCGAAGACAGGCGCGACTGGCGACAAGGCGTCCCGCCGAAGGAAGCCGACCCGTGTGACGGAGGCGGGGGAGCCCGTCGCCGCCGGAGTCATAGAGCCCGAAGCCGCGGCGGTGGCCGGATCATCGGCGACGGCCGAGACCGAGGGCGCGCCACGAGGCAGAGTTGCCGCAGCGGCAGCGGACATCGCGGACCGCTCGCATACCGCGCGCCGGCCGACCAAGCTCGACCGGCTCATCGCGCTCCTCTCCCGCCCCGACGGGGCGAGCCTCGCTGAGATGGTCGAGGCGACAGGGTGGCAGGCCCACTCGGTCCGCGGCGCGATTGCCGGCGCTCTCCGGAAGCGCGGCCATGTCATCGCCTCCTCGAAGGCCGAGGACGGCGTCCGCCGCTACCGGATCGGGGGCGCGGCGTGAGCGGCGGGTCCGTCGCCGTCGAGGTCGAGGCGCTCCGGCGCCTCGATCTCGACGGGCTCCGCGCGGCCTGGCGCGGCCGCTGGGGCGCGCCGCCGAAGCTCCGCTCGGCGGCCTTGTTGCGGCTCATGATCGCCTGGCGGCTCCAGGCCGAGGCAGAAGGCGGGCTCGATCGGGAGACCCGCAGGCGGCTCGCCGCCAGCGGCCCCGTCCGCGCCGAGGGGCTGGAGCTCGGATGCGGCGCGGTGCTCCGGCGCGCGTGGAAGGGCGAGACCGTCGAGGTCGTCGTCGAAGCCGGCGGCTTCCGCTGGCGGGGCGATCTCTATCCGAGCCTCTCCGCGGCGGCGACCGCCATCGCCGGCGCGCGCTGGAACGGCCCGCGCTTCTTCGGCCTGAGGAAGGGAGCGAAGATCGGAGGGCGCGCGGCGTGACCCGACCGAGTCCGAAACGCTGCGCCATCTACACCCGGAAGAGTTCCGAGGAAGGGCTCGATCAGGCCTTCAACAGTCTCGACGCGCAACGAGAGGCCTGCGCGGCCTATGTGAAGAGCCAGGCGAGCGAGGGATGGCGGGCGCTCCCCGACCGTTATGATGACGGTGGCGTCTCGGGCGGCACGATGGAGCGCCCGGGCCTGCGGCGGCTCCTCGCCGCCATCGAGGCCGGGCGGATCGACATCGTGGTGGTCTACAAGATCGACCGGCTGACCCGGTCGCTGGCCGACTTCGCCCGCATGGTCGAGATCTTCGACGCGCGGGGCGTAAGCTTCGTCTCGGTGACGCAGGCCTTCAACACGACAGGGAGCATGGGGCGGCTGACGCTGAACGTCCTTCTCTCCTTCGCCCAGTTCGAGCGCGAGGTGACCGGCGAGCGGATCCGCGACAAGATCGCCGCCTCGAAGGCGAAGGGCATGTGGATGGGGGGCTGCCTGCCCCTCGGCTACGACGCCCCGGCTCCCGGCTCGCGCGCCCTTCGGATGAACGAGGCCGAGGCGGAGATCGTCCGGATGATCTTCCGGACCTATCTGGAACTCGGCTCGGTCCACGATCTCGAGCGACGGCTCGAAGCCGAAGGCGTCCGATCCAAACTCCGCGTCACCGCGAAGGGCCGCGAGCTTGGCGGCAAGCCCTTCAGCCGCGGCGCGATCTTCCACCTTCTCCGCAACCGGCTCTATCTCGGCATGATCGTCCATCGCGGCCAGTCGCATCCAGGTCAGCATCCGGCGATCGTCGACGCCGATCTCTTCGAGGCGGTCCAGCGCCGGCTCGACGCGCAGGCGCGGCGCGCGGGGACGGCGAACGGAAACGCTCCCGCTGCGCCGCTCGCGGGCCGCATCTTCGACGCCGCCGGCGCGCCCATGTCGCCGACCTCGTCGCGCGGAGCGCGCGGCAAGACCTATCGCTACTACGTCTCGGCGCCGCTGCAGCAGGGACGCCGCCGGTCTGGCGATCTGCAAGATGAAATCGTACGCCGCATTCCCGCCGCCGCCTTCGAGGCGCGGCTTGCGGAGATCCTCCGCCGGCTCATCGGAGCATCCGAAACCGCTCCGCTCAATGCGCTTCACCGGGTCGAGGTCCATCGCGACCATGTCCGCCTCACCCTGCCGGCTGCGCATCTCGCCGCGATCCGGGCACAGCTCCACCCCGACGAGACCGTCGGGCGCGAGCCCACCGATCCGACGAGCCTCCGTCTCGACGCGCCCTTCCGGATCGCGCTCCGCGGCGGGAAGACCTGGATCACCGGCGGAGGCGCGCCCTCGCCCCGGCCGGACCGCGCCCTGATCGGCGCGCTCCGCGAGGCGCAGGCGATGCTCCGCCGCGATCCGCGCGGGCTCCCTATCCTCGAAGCCGCGCCCGACTCGTCCTATCGCCGCCGGCTCCTCGGACTCGCCTTCCTCGCGCCGGATATCCAGCGCGCCATCCTCGACGGACGCCAACCGCCCGGCCTCACGCTGTCGAAGCTGATGGCGCTCGACCTGCCTCTCGACTGGGCGGCGCAGCTAGCAGCGATCGCGCAGGCGGCGGGGGCCTGACCGTCGAAATCCGGTCTGATCACGCGGAAGCCGAAATCCCTGTTCCGCGCATCTCGCTCCCTGTTATTGCGGAAAAACATCCCTGTTACGCGCATTAAATCGCCTGTTCCGCGCAATAACAGGGAATCCGGGTATTGTGACAGGCAAGCCATTGAAATTGCGACATGAATTCGCGCGCGGATTGTCGCCCGAGGCCGGAATCGGCCTGTTTTGAGACCGTAAACGAAGCATTTCCCTGTTCTTTCCCTGTTTCCGCGAAACTCCACCTTGCGGCGGACCCGCGGAGACCCGCGCCCGGAGGCGCCACAAAAGGCGGGCCGAGACGGTCGGATGGAGGAGGCCGACGGCCGGAAGCGAAGGCGAAAGTCGCCCTATTTCGCAGGCTTGCGGAGCCGCCGCGAATACAGAGACCAGTGCGGGGGGTGGTTGGCGGAGAGAGAGGGATTCGAACCCTCGAGACGGTTTCCCGCCTACACACTTTCCAGGCGTGCGCCTTCGACCACTCGGCCACCTCTCCGTCACACGCCGGTTAGCGAGATCGGGCGCGTATTGCAAGATGGCCGAGCATAAGAAGCAGGAAACGCAGTTGTCGATCGCGCAAGAGGAAGAGCCTCGCACCAAAGCTTACACAAAATCCGTTTTCCTGGCGACAGCCAAGCCCGACACGGGCCGGCATCATCGCTCCGCCGGAGGCGATCCAGCCCCCGCCTCTCAACGAACTTTAGGCCGCTGTCGGACTTTATGCGGTCGGTAGCGCTGCGCAGGATGAACAGGTCGGGCAAGTCATTGATGACATCGGCCGCCCACATAGAACAGCCATTGCGCAAGCCGCGCTCGCCGGGCGATCCTGTCATTCATTGGCCTCTCCGGATTCATTGGCCTCTCCGGTCCTGCGCGCCTTTCAGCGACAATCGGGGCGCGGTTGAGACGTCTCTGATCGAGGAACCAGAAGCCCGGATGGTCTAGTCTCAGGACCCATAACCAAGATTCCCCATTGGCCGGTCACGTCCGTCAAGCTGGTGTAATTTCCCGGATAGCCTGAGGGCATGATCAGGCGGCTTTCGTGGTTATGCTGAGAATGGGGTCGACCTCCTCGGTGTCGATCCGGGCGAAGGC
>JAUHWJ010000083.1 GCA_030424705.1 Alphaproteobacteria bacterium
CGGAAGTCTCCGCCCACTGGCTGATCCATCTCGACGGGCGCATGGAGGCGCTCGTCCCCGAGGACCGACGCGCCTGGCATGCCGGGGTTTCGGAATGGGAGGGGGAGCGGGACGTGAATTCCCGCTCCATCGGGATCGAGCTCGTCAATCCCGGCCACGAGCACGGCTATCATCCGTTCCCCGAGCCGCAGATGGCGGCGCTGGAGCGGCTGCTGGCGGAGATCATGGCGCGCTGGCCCGTCAGCCCCCGCAACGTCGTCGGGCACGAGGATGTGGCGCCGGGGCGGAAGATCGACCCGGGAGAAAAGTTCGACTGGGCGCGCCTCGCGCGGCGCGGGCTTGCCGAGGCGCGGCGCGGGGCGTAAACGCGGCGCGCGGATGGCCGGATAGCCGCGCTCCCTCGGGGGTGAGGAACGTCCGGGCGGCATGGAGAGACGGCGCCGGGTAACGCCCGGCCGGGGCGACCCGAGGGAAAGCGCCACAGAAAGCAAACCGCCCCTCAAGGGGTAAGGGTGAAAGGGTGGGGTAAGAGCCCACCGCGCCCCCGGCGACGGGGGCGGCATGGCAAGCCCCGCCGGCCGCAAGATCGAATAGGGCTGGCCGCGCCCGCAAGGGCGCAGGGGGTCTCCGCCCCGCCGGCCGGGTTGATCGCACGAGGCGCGCGGCGACGCGCGTCCCAGATGAATGGCTATCCATCCCGCGAAAGCGGGGGGACAGAACCCGGCGTACAGGCCATCCGCGCCTTACCGGATTTCCTCGAAGGCGGCGGGGGCGGGGCCTTCATCCGCCGCGCGCGCGAGCGCCGAGAGGGCGAGAAAGGCGGCCACCGTCGCCAGCGCCGCAAAGGCCATCTTTCGCGTCATTCCGTCTCTCCTCGCCCCCGGCTCCGAAGATGCGCGCCCGGCGCGGCGGCGGCCAGTGCAGGAATGCACGCCCGGCGCCTCAGCCCTTCGTCCCCGGCCAGCGGGGCAGGCCGTCCGCCACCGGCAGCCAGCCCACCGCTTCCGCCGTGAAGACGTGGAATTCGGGGCGGAACGCTTCCGGCCGCTCTAGCGTCATCGCATGGAAGTCGGTCTCGTGCGCCCGCTGCGAGTTGCGGTAGGCGAGCGGCGAGCCGCAGCGCCCGCAGAAGAGGCGCTCCACGCCGGGCGAGGAGCGGTAAATCGTGGGCTCCGCCCCGGTCCACCGCCACCTTTCGTTGGAGACGCCGAAATCGCTCGTGATCGGAGCGGAGGCGGCGCGGCGGCAGCTTTCGCAGCTGCAATGGCCGGCCCAGTTCAGCGCCCCCTCGAATTCGTAGCGCACCGCGCCGCAGAGGCAGCGCCCGCGCGTGATTTCCCCTTCGCCCATTTCGCGGCTCCCGTCTTTCATCGCGGCCCGTCGCCTCTATATTGCGCAGGCGAAGCCGGAGGACAAAGCCATGACCGTGGAAGCGGCCGCAGACGAGAAGCGCGCCCTTCGCACGGCCTTCGGCGCCTTCATGACCGGCGTGACCGTGGTGACGACGGTGGACGAATGCGGGACGCCGGTGGGCCTCACGGCCAATTCCTTCACCTCCGTCTCGCTCGAGCCGCCGCTCCTCCTCGTTTGCATCTCGCGGAAATCGCTCAGCCTTCCGGCCTTCCTGCGGACGGAGGGCTTCGCGGTGAATATCCTTTCCGAATCGCAGCAGGCGCTCTCGGACCGGTTCGCCCGCCCGGCGGATGACCGTTTCGCCGGGGTCGCGTGGAGGCCCGGCCCGGTCGGCGGCCCGATCCTCGACGGGGTCTGCGGCTGGTTCGATTGCCGGCTGCATGACCGGCTGGAGGCCGGGGACCACGAGATCCTGATCGGCCGCATCGCGGGTTTCGGGCAGGAGCGGCTCCGCCCGCTCGGCTATGCGCGGGGCGGATACTTCCTCGCAGATATCTGAAAGCAGAAAAAAATTATTGTAATACGATAATTTCTTAGGTAGCCGTCATCGGGAAAGGAGTTCCCGGATGACCTGTGCCGAACCGCTCGCCGACACCCGGCTGAAACGCAGAAGCCGCGTAGCGGCCCTTGTGTGCCTCGTTATGGCCTTCCTGCTGCCGGCCTCCGTGGCCGCCGTGCTCGCCTATGCAGGGCCAGGCGCTCTCGTCTCCGGGTCGCCCTCAGGTTTCGATCCGACCCGGCTCGCGCTCTTCCTTGCGGGGCTAGCCGGGTTTGCGCCGGCGCTTCTCGCGGGCGCGGCGCTGCTCTCCGCGCGCGCCTGTCTCGAGGTCTTCGCGGCGGGCCGATGGTTCGAGCCGGACGCGGCGGCGGCGCTCCGCCGCATGGCGGCGCGCATGATCGCCGCCGCCGCCGCGGCGCTCGTCGCCCCGACGGCGATCTGGCTCATTCTCTCGGCCGGCGCGCCGGAAGGGGAGCGGATGCTTGTCGTCGAAATCGGCTCGGGTCCGTTGCTCGGGGTCGTTCTTGGCGCGGCGGTCTGGCTGATTTCCGACGTGATGGCGCGGGCGGCTGAACTCGCGGCGGATCACGCGGAGATTGTCTGATGGGGATCGTGGTGACGCTCGACGTCATGCTCGCGCGCCGAAAGATGCGCTCTCGCGAACTGGCGGTGGAGATTGGCCTCACGGAGGCCAATCTCTCGCTTCTGAAACAAGGGCGCGTAAAGGGTGTGCGGTTCGAGACGCTTGCGCGCCTCTGCGCGGCGCTCGATTGCCAGCCGGGGGACCTGCTGCATCATGCGAAGGACAATGCTGATCCTGCTGATCGCGCTCGCGACGTCTAGCTGCGCGGACTGGAGCTGGCGCGGGGCCGGTGCGGCCTGGCTCGACGGCATCTGCCGCGAGAACCGGATCGACCCTTGCCCCTCCCGGCGGCGCTGAGCGTCGCCGGTCAGACCCGCCAGGCCGGCTTCCGCTTCTCGAAGAAGGCGGCGACGCCCTCATGCGATTCCGGGTCCTCCCACGCGTCGGCGAGGGCGGCGATGGTCGCCTCCACCGTCTCCGGGTCGAGCTTCGGGCCGAGCATCCGGGCGAGGCGCTTGGAGCGGGCGACGGCGCCAGGCGCGGCTGCGAGATAGGGCAGGGCCTCCGCCTCCATCGCCTCGTCCAGCGCGTCGGCCGGGACGGCTTTCGCGGCGAGGCCTAGGGTCACAGCCTCTTCCGCGCCGAAGAGACGGGCGGACATGAAGACGCGGCGCGCCATGCCCTCGCCCATCCGGGCGAGAACGTATGGCGAGATCGTCGCGGGCACGAGGCCGAGGCGGGTTTCGGTGAAGCCGAACTTCGCATGGTCGGCGGCGATGGCGACGTCGCAGACGGACATCATGCCCATGCCGCCGCCATAGGCCGGGCCGTTCACCCGGCCGATCAGCGGCTGGGGCAGGGAATTGAGCGCGCCGAGCATGGCGGCGAGCTTCCGCGCCTCCGCCATGCGCTGCGCCCGGTCCGCCGCGAACTGCTCCCGCATCCAGCCGAGATCGCCGCCGGCGCAGAAGCTTTCGCCTTCGCCGGTGAGGATCACCACGCGCACCGCGCGGTTCGCCGCTAGGGCCGCGGCGGCTTCCGAAAGCTCCGCGATCATCCGGGCGGAAAGCGCGTTGTGCTTTTCCGGCCGCGCGAGGGTCAGCGTAGCGACGCCGCGCGCGTCGGTCTCAAGCCGGATGGTTTCGTTTGTCATGCGGACTCCCTTCCGCGGCGATAGCGCCGCAGGGGCGCTTGCAGGTCAATCCCCGATCTCGTCGGCCAGCGCGCCGATCCAGTCCGCCGCGTCGCGTGCGTCCACCTCCGCTTCGCGCACGAGGCCGTCGAAGTGCCGGGTGAGCGCCTGCACCCGGTCTGCGGACCGGAAGGCGAGATGGACCTTGCCGACATAGACCGTGGCGAGGAGCGGGCCGAAGACGGTGACCGGCGCGCTGAAGACGCGCCGTGCGTCGAAGAGATGGATGCGAAGCGCCGGATAGCCTTCTCGCGCACGTTCGGCGAGGGCGCGAAGCTGTGGGGCGCGCGCCTCCGGCGGCATGCCGTCGTAATAGCCGGCGGCGGCGGCGAAGGCGCGGAGCTCCCCGACGGGCATTGCGATTTCGTAATCCGAGAGCTGTTCGCGCAACCATGCGCGCCGGTCCTCCGCCGCGCCCTGCGCCTGAGCTGGCGTCCGCGCCTCATGCCGCGCATATTCCCAGCGGAGCACCGCCTCTGTCTTCAGCACATCGGGCAGGGTCGCCGGCACATGGCGGATCTTGTAGCCCCGCGCCTCCCGGTGCCACGTGAGAATGCGGTCGTCGACCTCGGCTCGCGCGGCGTCGGATAGGCTGACGGCGGCCTCAACAAGGTCCCCCGCGCGCTCTGGCCGGTTCGCGAGGCCCAGCAGCCAGTCCGCGCTGACGCCGAGCGCGGCGGCGCAGTCGGCGGCGAGATGCGCGTTCGGAAGGCGCGGCCCCTCGTCCGCCAGTAGCTGCGCGACAGTGGAGCGGTTTACTCCGGTATCGCGGGCGAGGGCGGCACGGTTCGTCCCGGCGCGCTGCATCGCTTCAGCCAGCCGGGTGCGGAACAGAGCTGCGCGGTCTCGCTTGTCCATTTTTGTGATCATCGCCGAATAATATCACCGAATGGCGTATTCTGTCACAAAAGAAGGGCTGCACGGGCCCGTCCTTCCCGGCTATCCCGCTCGGGAGGCGGAACAGGAGGCAAAGTTGCAGATATCGGAGGAGACGGCCCGCCGGGCCTTCGCCAAGGCGACGACCTGGCAGATCAGCGGCTTCGTGGTGATGACGGCGCTGACCTGGGCGATCACCGGGTCGCTCGCAGAGGGCGGAGCGGTCGCGGCTGGCGGCGCGGCCGCGGGATTCGTCTCCTACTATCTCCACGAGAGGGCTTGGGCGCGGGTGCGCTGGGGCCTCAGGCGGACCTGAGCCCCTGCGCGAAGGCGGCGGCCTCCGCCAGTCTCTCCCGGTCGATCCCCGTCTCGAAGCCCCGCTCCGCCATCAGGGAGACGACCGCCTCCGTCGCCACATTGCCGGCGGCCCCGGGGGCGTAAGGGCAGCCGCCAAGCCCGCCTGCGGAGGAGTCGAACGTGCGGAGGCCCTTCTCCAGCGCGACGGCGACATTCTCCAGCGCCCGCCCGCCCGTGTCATGGAAGTGCCCGGCGAGGCGGGCGGCGGGGGCGGCTTCTAGGCAGGCGTCGAGCATCGCGGAGACCGCCTCCGGCGTTCCGCGGCCGATCGTATCCCCCAGCGAGACCTCGTAGGCGCCGAGGGCGAGGAAGGCCCCAACGGCTTGGGCCACGGCGGCGGGCGGAGTCGGCCCGTCGAACGGGCAGTCGGTGACGCAGGAGACATAGGCGCGGAGCGGGACGCCGGCCGCCTTCGCCGCCTCGGCCACGGGGCGGAACATCTCCATCGCTTCGGCGCGGGAGGCGTTGAGATTGGCGCGGGAGAAGCCTTCGGAGGCGGAGCCGAAGATCGCCACCTCATCCGCCCCGGCGGCCATCGCCCGCTCGAAGCCCCTCAGGTTCGGCGTGAGCGCTGTGTAGCGGACGCCCGCGTGCCGGGCGATGCAGGCCAGCACCTCCGCCCCGTCCGCCATCTGCGGCACCCATTTCGGGGAGACGAAGCTCGCCGCCTCGATCTTCGCGAAGCCGGCGGCGGTGAGGAGATCGACGAGGCGGACCTTCTCCGCCGTCGCGGCCGGGCGCTTCTCGTTCTGGAGCCCGTCGCGCGGGCTCATCTCGAAGATCGTGACGCGTTCAGCCATCGAGCGGCTCGAGCGTGACGAGGATCGCGCCCTCCTCCACCTGGTCGCCCGGCCCGGCCCCGAGTGCGGCCACGACGCCCGCGCGCGGCGCCTTCAGCGTGTGCTCCATCTTCATCGCCTCGAGAACACAGAGAGGCGCGCCTTTCTCCACGGAGGCGCCGACCGCGGCGGAGACGGATTTCACGAGACCGGGCATCGGAGAAAGCACCATGTCGCCGCCTGCGCCGGCGTCGCCGCCGACGGCGAGCGGATCGTGCAGGGCGAAGCCGTGCGCCGCACCGTCCATGAATACGGTAACGCGCCCCCCGTGGAGAACGGCGCGGGCGGTGAAGATGCGGGCGCCGTCATCGACGCGGAGCCTCTCGCCTTCGCGCCAGACCGAAAGGCCGACGCGCTCCGCGCCGAAGGCGACGGAGAAGCAATGCCCCGCCGTCTCCACCTCCGCCAGCGTCTCCCCGATGCGGACGAGGCTTCGGGCATGGCCCCAGAGGCGGAACCCGTCTCGCCGGCTCCACTCCGCGCCGCCCTCCGCGGGGAGCCCGAGCGCGGCGAGGGCGGCGAGGGCGTGGGCGACGGGCGGGGCTTCGCGCGGGGCGGTGAGCGCCTCCGCGTCGCGGGCGATGAGGCCGGTGTCCACCTCCCCGCGGGCGAAGCCCTCATGCGCGGCGAGGCGGGCGAGGAAGTCGATATTCGTGACCGAGCCCGCCACTTCGGTGGCTTCGAGCGCAGCGCGGAGGCGGGAGAGGGCCTCCGCCCGGTCCTGCCCCTTGGTTACGATCTTGGCGATCATCGGGTCGTAGAAGGGGGTGATCTCGTCCCCCGGCCGCACGCCCGTCTCGATCCGCGCGGATTTCGGGAATTCCAGATGGTCGAGCCGGCCGGTGGCGGGGAGGAAGCCCTTCGCCGGGTCCTCCGCGTAGAGCCGCGCCTCGAAGGCCCAGCCGTCGATGCGGAGGTCCTCCTGCTTCATCGGCAGGGGTTCCCCGGCGGCGACGCGGAGCTGCCATTCGACGAGGTCGACGCCCGTGATCTCCTCCGTCACCGGATGTTCGACCTGGAGGCGGGTGTTCATCTCCATGAACCAGAACCCGTCCGGCCGGAGGCCGCGGCTCCCGTCCACGATGAACTCGATTGTGCCGGCGCCGGCATAGCCGATGGCCTTCGCCGCCTTCACCGCCGCGGCGCCCATCGCGGCGCGGACCTCTTGCGTCATCCCCGGCGCGGGCGCCTCCTCGATCACCTTCTGGTGGCGGCGCTGGAGCGAGCAATCCCGTTCGAAAAGATGGATCGCGTCCTTCCCGTCCCCGAAGACCTGCACCTCGATATGGCGGGGGGCGGTGACGTATTTCTCGATCAGAACCGCCCCGTCTCCGAAGCTCGACCTGCCTTCGGAGGCTGCGGAGGCGAGGGCGGCGGGGAACTCCTCCGCCCGCTCGACGAGCCGCATCCCCTTGCCGCCGCCGCCCGCGCGGGCCTTGATGAGGACCGGGTAGCCGATGGCCTCCGCCTCCCCGGCGAGGAAGTCCGGCTCCTGCCGCGGCCCGTGATAGCCGGGGACGACGGGCACGCCCGCCTTTTCCATCAGCGCCTTCGCGGCGTCCTTGAGCCCCATCGCGCGGATCGCGGAGGCGG
>JAUHWJ010000084.1 GCA_030424705.1 Alphaproteobacteria bacterium
CTACGTTCCGGCTGGAGATGCGGGAGCCCACGCCATGAAACGCAAGTCAGCCGCCGACTTCGATCCCTTCGTTCTGGAACTTTTCGACGGCTACGTGCACGGCCGCGTCACGCGACGGGAGTTTCTGGACCGCGCGGGCGCAGTCGTCGGCGCCGCCGCGGCGGCTGCGGCCTTGGCGGCGCTGTCGCCCGACTACGCCCGAGCGAATCAGGTTCCGCCCGACGACCCGGCGATGGAATGGAGACGCGTCGAGTATCCCTCCCCCGAGGGACACGGAACGATCCGCGGCCTGATGGCGAAGCCCGCGGGCGCCGCCGGGCCGCTTCCCGCCGTCCTCGTCGTCCATGAGAACAGGGGGCTCAACCCCTATATCGAGGACGTTGTGAGGCGGACGGCGACGGCTGGCTTCCTCGCCCTCGGGCCTGACGGCCTCTCCCCGCTCGGCGGATATCCGGGGACGGACGAGCAGGGCCGCGAGATGCAGGCGAGCCTCGACCCGGCGAAACTGATGGAGGATTTCTTCGCGGGCTTCGAGCATCTGCTGACGCATCCCGAAAGCACGGGAAAGGTTGGCGCGGTCGGCTTCTGCTATGGCGGCGGGGTCTGCAACGCGCTCGCCGCGAACTATCCGGAGATGTCGGCCTCAGTTCCCTATTACGGGCGGCAGGTCGCCGTGGAGGAGGTTCCGGCGATCCGCGCCCCTCTCCTTCTCCATTATGCGGAGAACGACCCCCGCATCAACGCGGGCTGGCCGGCCTATGAGGTCGCGCTCCGCGAACATGGCAAGACCTATGAGGCGCATCTCTACCAGGGGACGCAGCACGGCTTTCACAACGACACGACGCCCCGCTATGATGAGGAGGCCGCCGCGCTGTCATGGGAGCGGACGCTGGCCTTCTTCCGGACGCATCTCGCCTGAAGTCATCGGCTGTCCCCGTCCTCGGGAGAGTCGGGAACGTCAAGCTCTCGCACGGGCGCCGAGGGGCTTTGGACCGTCCGCGGCGGAGAGGCGGCGGGCGGCTCGGTCGCGATATGGAGCGGCGGCGCCTCCCCGCGCTTGTCCACGCCGAAATAGATCGTCTGGTGCGGGAAGGGGATCTCGATCCCCCGCTCGTCGAAGATGCGCTTGCAGATCTCGTTATAGGCGCGGCCCGTGGCCCATTGCGTCCCCGGCGCGCACTTGATCCGGGCGCGGAGCACCACGGCGCTGTCCGCCAGCGCCTGAAGGCCGAACCACTGGAGCGGCGCGAGGATGTTCGGCGCGTGCTCCGGATCCTGCTTCAGGGCGTCGAAGGCGTCATGCATCGCCAGTTTCGCCTCCGAAACATCCTCCCTGTAGGCGATGCCCATGTCAGCGACGAAGAAGGCGAAGTCCTTGGTGAAGTTCGAAACCATATCCACCGAGGAGAAGGGAATGATGTGGAAGCAGCCCTCGACGTCCCTGAGGCTCACGGAGCGGATGGTCAGCTTCTCCACCACGCCGGTGGTCCCGTTGAGGGAGACGACGTCGCCGACATTCATCGCATTCTCGAACTGGATGAAGACGCCGGTGATGATGTCCTGCACCATCTTCTGCGCGCCGAAGCCGATGGCGAGACCGAAGACGCCCGCCGAGGCGATCAGCGGCGCGATGTTCACGCCGATCTCGGAGAGGATGAACATCGCCGAGAAGACGACGATGACGATGGTTGCGGCGTTCTTGAGGAGGGAGAGCAGCGTCTCCTCCCGCGAGGTCGGGCGGGCGCCGAATTCCGGGTTCAGCCTGTAGTCGATCCATGAGGCGAGCGCGACCCAGAGCGCGAAGGTCAGGGTCAGGATCAGCGCGACCGAGACCAGCGCCGAGGTCAGCCGCGCGCCGCTCGCACCGGAAAGCCAGCCGCCGAAATCGAACAACCCCGCCCGGTCGAGGGCGAAACCGACGACTACGATCACGATCAGCGCCCGCGCGAGGGACAGCGCCTTCGGCACGAAGAGGTTCAGCCTTTGCTCCAGCAGCGGCAGGCGATGGCGCACCCGCTCGGGCATGTGCACGCCGCGGGCGATGGAGCGCGAGAGCAGCGCGGCGGCGATGGCGCCGGCGACGATGGCCGCAAGCACTTCGGCGGAGGCGGCGAGAACCGGCCAGATCACGCCGTCCGGCCGCGCGGCGATGACGACGAAGAGCGCGAAGAGCCAGAGGAGAACCGGAAGATGCCAGTTCGCGGCGAAAAAGCGGGCGAGGCCCCCCCGCTCTCCTTCGTGCTCGCGTTCGAGGAGCCAGGCGGCGACGGGCCGCCGCCCTCTCAGCACAAGCCGCACGGCGAGGAGGATCGCGACCAGCGCGAGCAGCGTCGAGACGGCCGCTCCCGCTGCGGAGGAGATCTGCCGCGCGGCGATGGGCGCGATCAGGAGCTGGCCGTAACCGATGATCGAAGCCATGAGCCCGACCTGCCGCGCCAGCATCTCCGCCCCCGAATCCGGAATCCGGAGGAGGCGAAGCTCCGGCGCCGACGGCGAGAGAACGGCGCGGAGACCGACCCGAACGAGCCCGATGAGGAGGAAGGCGTTGAGATAGAGCGCCTGTCGCACGCCGACCTCCCCCGCCGAACCGATGAGCCCGAAGGAGGCGGCGTATCCAGCGCCCCAGGCGACGCCGACGATCGCCGCGTCGATCAACACGGAGACCACGACGAGCGCGACGAGGCGCAGAACGCCGCCTGAAGCCGCCTCCGCCCCAATCCGGCGAAAGCGCGGCTTCGCCAGCGTCCGGAGAACATAGTAGATCGCGACGGTCACGAAGATGACGAGGGCGAGGTCGGTGAGCGCCTGGATCAGCTCCTCGATCTCGTCGAGGCCGAGGGCGCGGAAGGCTTCGGGGGCGCGGGCGATCTCGGCCCAGAGGCCCGTCGCCGAACCCGCGGCCTGCTCGATCGCGCCCTTCGACAACTCGGCAAGGCGACGACCGAGGGGAAGAGGCTCCGGCTCAGGCGCGGCTTCCGCCGCCGCCTGCTCCAGCCGCTCGATCAAGGCGGCGCGGGCGGCGTCATCCTTCAGGATCTCGACGAGGGCGGCGGAGGGGTCCGCATTCGTCTGCGCGGCGACAGGAGCCGCAATGAGAGACAGAAGGGAGAACGCAAGCGCGCGGAGCAGTCTGAACATTCGTCTTCCTTTCCCGCGGCGGGCGGCCCGCCGCGTCGATTGTCGTTAGGGTCGGCGCAGTGCGCTCAGCCCTCGATCTCGCGCCCGAAGCCGATCAGCCGCTCTGCGAGGCGCTCGGGCCGCTCAAGCGGCACGAGATGTCCGCAATCCTCCCATTCCTCGCGTCGGAGGTCGGGCAAGAGGGAGGAGAGTTCGTCGATCACCTCCGGGTCGCGGAACACCCGGTCATGCCAGCCGGTGATCGAAAGGATCGGGAGGTCGAGGCTCGCCCAGTCGAAATTCCAGTCGGTATTCGGCGAATTGCGCATGAGGTTCATATGGCCGTGCGCGGGGTCGAGCGGCTCGTAGCCGCCCTTCAGGAAGTTCGGGCGCGCCGCCGTGAGGTATTCCGGGTTCACGATCAGCGGGAAGGTCGCGTCCATGAACATCCGCACCCCACCCTCAGCGACGACGATGGGCAGGGCCTCATTCATCCAGGCGATGCGAGGCCCGATCTTCCTGAGCGTGTTGAGGAGAACGAGCCCCGCTGCGTCCAGCCCGGCTCTCCGCGCCTGCGCCGTGAAAAGCCCACCGATGGAAAGGCCGACAAGGATCGGCCGCTCCGGCCGCAGCGCCTCGTTCAGCCGCAGAATGTCCCCCACGATCAGGTCGTTCGTGAGTTCGAGCCCCGGCGAGAAGTCGCTCCCCGCCTGCCCGCGGAAATTGTAGCTGAGCGTGCCGAAGCCGGCCGCGCGCAGGGCCGGGCCAATATTGGCCTCCCAATGATCGGTCGAGCCGGTCAGCGCGTTGACGAAGAAGAACGTCGGCGCGCCCTCGCGCGACGGCGGCTCGTGAAGATAGAAGAGATTGTCCTGCGGACCGATCTCAAGTTTCATTTGGCGTTTCCCTTCGGCTTTTCAGACTTTGCAGCCGAAGGCTACACCCCGTTCCGCGCCGGCGCCACGATGCGCTCAGCGGTTGGCGCCGGGAACCCAAAGCACGTCGCGAGCGCCGTCGTCATTGGCGGCGCGGGAGGCGACGAAGAACCAGTCCGACAGGCGGTTCAGATACTTCAGCGCCGCGGGGTTAACGGGCTCGGCCGCGGAAAGTTCCGTCGTCAACCGCTCCGCCCTGCGGCAGACTGTCCGGCAAAGGTGAAGATGGGCGGCGAGGGCGGAGCCGCCCGGCAGGACGAAGGAGCGGAGCGGCGGGATGCGCTCGTTCATCTCGTCGATCTCACGCTCCAGCCTCTCGACCTGCCCCTCGGTCATGCGGAGGCGCGGGTATTCCGCCGTCGCGTCAGATTCCATGTCCGGCACGCAGAGATCGGCGCCGAGGTCGAAGAGGTCATTCTGGATGCGGCCAAGCGCGTCGTCCATTGCTCCCGCGGCGTGGAGGCGGGCGAGGCCGATGCAGGCGTTCGTCTCGTCCGTCGTCCCGTAGGCGGAAACGCGAAGGGCATGTTTCGGCACGCGGGCCCCGTCGCCGAGCGCGGTGTCGCCGCCATCGCCGGTACGCGTGTAGATGCGGTTGAGAACGACCATCTCAGCCCCCCTGCCGCGCGAGGACGGCCGCGAGGATCAGCACGACCGCGATCGCCTGCGTGACGATGCGGAGCCGCATGATCTTGTTCGCGTACTTCCTGTTGAACTCCCCGCCCTTGGCGAAGGACAACACCCCGACCGCGAGAACGGCGAGGACGACGAGGCAGGCGGCGATCGCCGCATAGAAGAGCGTGGTGGCCATACCCGTTAACTAGCGCGAAGAGGGGCGCGTGGCCAGCGCGCGGGAAAGGGGAATGGTCGGAGCGAGAGGATTCGAACCTCCGGCCCTCTGCTCCCAAAGCAGATGCGCTACCAGGCTGCGCTACGCTCCGACCGTGCCTCAATACCCCGTTCGCGCGCGGCGGGGAAGCCCGCGATCAGAGCCGGGCAAGCCAGGCGGCGAAGAGCGCGGCGCCCTTCGCCTTGTTCGCCGCCCAGTCCGCCGCGGCGCCCTCGTCGGCCGCGTCAGTGACATATTTCAGGCAGCGGAAGGGCACTCCGGCGCGGATCGCGGCCTTTGCGAGCGCATAGGCCTCCATGTCCACAAGGTCGCAGGCGAGCTCCGGCCTCGCGGCGGCGAAATTGTCCCCCGTGCCGACGATGGGCCCCTCCGCCCAGCGGAGCAAGGGCGGCTCCCGATCCCCGAACGTCTCGCCGAGGGCGAGGCCGAGGGGGCGGATGTCCATGTCCCGTTGCGCCGCCGCACCCGTCTCGATCAGCCCGGAAAGGCCGGGCGTCACCGCCCCGGCCGTGCCGTAGTTGACGGCGAGGGGCGGGCGCGAAGCGGCGAAGGCGGCGGCGGCGGCGAGCGCGGCGTTCACCTTGCCGACGCCGGTATAGATCACGCGGTGGCTAGGAACCGCCCAGGCCGGCAATTCGTCCTCCAGCGCCACGAAGATCAGGGCTCCCTGCATCGTTCCTCCCATAGCCGTTCCGCCATGCGCTCGGCCTCCGCCAGCGTTCCCGCCCCGGCGACATGGAGCGCCGCGCCTGCGGTGGCGAGGACGACGGCGCGCGCGAACCCGTCCTCCGCCGCGCCGGACCAGAGCGCGGCGAGCGCCGCTGGGCTCGGCGCCGCGCCCTCCTCCCGCATCCTGCGTGGCGCGATCTCCGCCGTCGCCGGCGCCTCGTGCGCGAAATCGCCCTCCGGCCGGAAGCCGAAGAGCGAGATCGCCTTGCCCGGATGCCTCTCGAACTCCCCGCCCCCGCCTTTCAGCACGCCGACCGCCTTCTGCCCGAGTAGCCGCGCCGCGTCCGCCTGGAGCGCGCGGTAGGGCGGATGGAACACCCCTTGCAAGCTGGCGGGGGCGCCCGCGGGATTGAGCGCCCGGAGCGCTGTGTTGACCGGCGAACGGAGGCCGAGCACCTCCCTCAGCCGCAGGAGACGCAAGGCCTCCTCGTCAAGCGCAGCGAGCGGGACATAGACGATCCCTGCCCCGGCCAGCGCGGCGCGCGCCGCCTCCGGGCTCTCCGCGACGGGAACGCCGAGCGCCTCGGCCCCTAGGCGCGTCGTCACCGGATGGTCGAGATGGGAGTTCCAGCCATGCAGCATCACCGGCCGGCCCGATGCGGAGACGAGCCGCGCCGCGAGGAGGAAGAGCGGCAGGCCGCGCGTGCGCCCCGCGGCGTAGGAGGGCCAGTCCACCGCCGCGCCAATTCCAGCCCAGAGGGCGAGACGGGCGCGGAGCGCCTCGACGAAGCCCGCGATTTCCTCCGCGCTCTCGCCGCGATACCGCATCAGCATGAGGAGCGCGCCCGTCGCCTCCGGTGCGGCCTCGCCCGCGAGAATGGCGGCGAGCGCTTCCCGCGCCTCCTCCCGCGTCAGGCCGCGCCCGCGGGAGGGGCCGCGCCCCATCGCGCGCACCTGCGCCGCGATGGCGTTCCCGGCCACGCGCGCCGCTTCCGCCGGGCTCATTCGCAGGCCCAGACCGGATCCAGGATCGCCGGATGACGGACTGCTGCGCCGCGCCTCAGCCCCTGCGCCGCCGCCTCCCCCGCATTGACTTCGAGCGCGACCTGCGCGGCGCAGCCGGAGGGTATCGACTTCTCGGAGAAGGGCGTCGTGTTCTCTGCAATTCCGCAAATCACGCCGCGCCGGCTGATGAAGATTATGTCGAGCGGCAGCGGCGTGTTCTTCATCCAGAAGGCCATCGGCTGCGCCTCGGGATAGATGAAGATCATGCCGGCGTCCCTCGGCATCTCCTCCCGGAACATCAGGCCGCGCGCGCGTTCTTCCAGGTCGTCGGCGATCTCGACGCTGTAGCTGACGTCGCCCCGGTCCGTGCGGATGTCGATCCGGTCCGGGGCGCAGGCTTCCCCCAACGCCGCCCCCGAACAGGCGAGGACGAGCAGGCCGGCGACGCCGGCTGCCGCGCGCGCGGCGCCGATCAGTCGCCCCCCGCTATCACGAGCGGCATCGCGTCCCAGGCGCAGACCTCGGAGGCCATCCGTCCACGCGGACCGTCGGCTACGCGGACGGCGATCGCCTCGCCGGGCGCCAGATCGGGAAGGCCCGCGGCGCGGACAAGCTCCATGTGGACGAAAACGTCCGCCTCGTCGCCGAAGATGTTGGCGAAGCCGAAGCCCTTCGCCCGGTCGAACCACTTGATGCGCGCCGCGCACCAGCCGGAGGCGTTGGTGAGCTCCGCGAGCACTTCGGTCGGCT
>JAUHWJ010000085.1 GCA_030424705.1 Alphaproteobacteria bacterium
GATTCCCGGAATCTCGGCGCGATGTTCAGGGGAGAGACGGCTCATGCGCCCCCGCGCGGCGGCAGGGGCCGGGCAGGGCCGTGATAGGCCTCCTGATACGCCTCCGGCACTTCGTGCCCGTCATGCACGCCGATCAGGATGCCGGTGGAGGGCGTCCCGCCCCGGCGCGCGAGGAGTGCGGCCTCCGGGACAGTGGTGCGTTGGGAGAGGCGGCGCGCCCAGCGGCCGAGGCGTTCATACATCATCGCGATGACCGTGGCGTACTCCGCGTCCGCGCCGAGGTCGCGGAACTCGTCGGGGTCGTTTTCCAGATCGAAGAGCATGGGGCGGAAGCCGCCCTCGGCGTGCATGAACTTCCACCGCCGGTCCGCGATCATGAAGAGCCGGGCGTCCCGCGGGGCCACGCCGAGAACCTCCGCCATCGGGGAGACGGAGTAGTCGTACTCGCTCACCGCGAATTCGCGCCATTCCGGGCGCTCGCCGCGGAGGAGCGGGAGGAGCGAGCGGCCTTCTAGGATGTGGTCGGGGATCGGGGCGCCGTGATGGTCCACGAAGGTCGCGGCGAGGTCGATCTGCTCGACGAGTTCGTCAGAGACCGTTCCTCGCGTTGCGTCCGCCTCGGGCGAAGGGTCCACGATGATGAGCGGGACCTTCACGGAAGGCTCGTGGAAAAGGTCCTTCTCCCCGAGCCAATGGTCGCCGAGATAGTCGCCATGGTCCGAGGTCAGGACGATCAGCGTGTCTTCGAGGTCTCCCTTTGCGTGGAGATGGGCGACGAGCCGGCCGATCTGGTCATCCGCCTGCTTCACGAGGCCCATATAGGCGGGGATCACCGCCTCCCTCACCTCGTCCCGGCTGAAGGTGCGGCCGATCAGGTTGTCCATGAAGGCGGCGTAGACCGGGTGGGGGTCCTGCCGCTCGCGCGCGTGGCGCTTCGCGGGGAGGACGTGTTCGGGCCCGTACATGTCGTTGTAGGGGGCGGGAACGATATAGGGCCAGTGGGGCTTGATGTAGGAGAGGTGCATCAGCCAGGGGGCGCCGCCCCGCTTCACCTCCACGAACTCGATCGCCCGGTCGGTGAGCCACGGCGTCTCCGAATCCTCCTCGTGGATGTTGGCGGGCAAGGGCGCGTTCTTCATCAGCCAGCCGGAGGCCATCATGCCGACCTCGTCCACGCCCGCGTTCGCATAGTCGTGCCAGGGGTTCGGCCCCTCGTAGCCACAGGCGCGGAGATATTCGTTGTAGGGCGAGCGCTTCACATCATAGAAGCCGGCGGGGCCCTGACCGTAGAGCCCGTCCTCCCGCACCCAGGCGTCGAAGCCGCATTCGGCGACGCGGGCGCCGATCACGCTGTCGGGCGCGAGGCCAAGCCGGGCCATGCCCTCCGCATCGGCGCGCATGTGGGTCTTGCCGACGAGCCAGCTCTCGACGCCGATCTTCCTCAGGTGATCGCCGATCGTCATTTCCCCGACCTTCAGGGGGAAGTTGTTCCACGCCGCGCCGTGAGAATGGACGTAGCGGCCGGTATAGGCGGACATCCGCGCGGCGCCGCAAACTGGGGACTGCACATAGGCGCGGGTGAAGCGGACGCCGCGAGCGGCCAGCCCGTCGATATGCGGCGTGTGAAGATGCGGGTGGCCGTAGCAGGAGAGGTAGTCGAACCTCAGCTGGTCGAACATGATGAAGAGGATGTTCTTCGCCCGCGCCATCGCCGCCCCCCGGTTTTCGCGGCAGGATAGGCGCCGGGCCGGGAAAGGAAAGGGAGCGCGGCATGGGCGAGACGATACGGGGCGTCGTGCTGACCGGCCATGGCGGGCCGGAGATGCTGGAATGGCGGGAGGACCTGCCGAAGCCGTCGCCGAAGCGCGGCGAGGTTCTCGTGCGGGTCCGGGCGTCGGCGGTGAACAATACCGACATCAACACCCGGGTCGGCTGGTATTCCCGCTCCGGCGCGCCGGGGGAGGATGGCGGCTGGACGGGCGCGCCGCTCCGGTTTCCGCGCATCCAGGGGATCGACGCCTGCGGCGTGATCGAGGCGGTGGGCGAGGGCGCGCCGGAGAGCCGGATCGGGGAGCGGGTTCTGGTCGAGCCCTGCCTCCGCGAGGCCGGGGGCGAGGCGCTGTCCTCCCCGCTCTTCCTCGGCTCGGAGGTGGACGGCGCCTTCGCGGATTATCTCTGCGTCGCCTCGCGGCACGCCCACGCCGTCTCATCGCCGCTTTGCGACGCGGAGCTTGCCTCCTTCCCCTGCTCCTGGTCGACGGCGGAGAACCTGCTCACGCGGGCGCATGTAACGGCGGCGGATACGGTGCTCGTCACCGGCGCCTCGGGCGGCGTCGGCGCGGCGGCGGCCAGCCTTGCGAAGGCGCGCGGGGCGCGGGTTCTGGCGCTGACCAGCGCGGCGAAGGCGGAAGCACTGTTGAGCCTCGGGGCGGCGCGGGTGCTCCTGCGAGAAGAAGGGCCGCTCGGCGGGCTCGGGGCGAATGAGGCGGATGTCGTCATCGACCTCGTGGGCGGGAAGGATTGGCCGCGCCTTCTGGATGTCTTGCGGCCCGGCGGGCGGCTCGCCATTTCAGGCGCGGTCGCGGGGCCGCTCGTCGAACTCGATCTCCGCACGCTTTATCTGAAGGATTTGAGCCTCTTCGGCTGCACCGCGCTGGACGACGGCGTCTTCGCCGCGCTGGTGCGGCGGATTGAGGCGGGGGAGGCGCGCCCCGTCGTCGCGGAGACGTTTTCGTTGCGGGAGATCGCGGCGGCGCAGGCGCGGTTCAAGGAGGGGCGGCATGTGGGCAAGATCGCGCTGACCGTCGCGGAGGAGTAGTTTGCGCGGGACGGAGCTCCGATTGTCGCGCCCGCGCCCCGTAACGGCGAAATCTGCGGGACAATCGCGCCCCGCCGCGCTAAATGCCCCCGCAACGCCGCCAGAGGACGCCGAGGAGACGACAGATGGACGCCGCAACCCGCGATCAGGGCTTCTTCACCGAACCGCTTTCCAGCCGCGACCCGGAGATCGCGGCGGCGATGCGGGCGGAACTGACGCGCCAGCGCGACGAGATCGAGCTCATCGCCTCGGAAAACATCGTCTCCCGCGCGGTGATGGAGGCGCAGGGCTCGGTCGCGACCAACAAGTATGCGGAGGGCTATCCGGGCCGGCGCTACTACGGCGGCTGCCAGCATGTGGACGTGATGGAGGAACTCGCCATCGCGCGGGCCAAGGCGCTCTTCAACTGCCGCTTCGCCAACGTTCAGCCGAATTCCGGGTCCCAGGCGAACCAGGCGGTGTTCCTCGCGCTCATGCAGCCGGGCGACACGTTCATGGGCATGGACCTTTCGGCCGGCGGGCACCTCACCCATGGCGCAAAGGTCAACGTCTCCGGGAAGTGGTTCAACGCGGTCCATTACGGCGTGCGGCGGCAGGACAGCCTGCTCGACTATGACGCGATGGCGAAGCTGGCGGAGGAGACGAAGCCGAAGCTCATCATCGCCGGCGGCTCCGCCATTCCGCGGCAGATCGACTTCGCGAAATTCCGCGAGGTGGCGGACTCGGTCGGCGCGAAGCTGCTGGTGGACATGGCGCATTTCGCGGGGCTCGTGGCCGGCGGCCAGCATCCGAACCCGCTGGACTACGCCGATGTCGCGACGACGACGACGCACAAGACCCTGCGCGGGCCGCGCGGCGGCATGATCCTGACGAATGACGAGGATCTGGCGAAGAAGTTCAACTCCGCCGTCTTCCCCGGGATGCAGGGAGGCCCGCTCATGCATGTCATCGCGGGCAAAGCGGTCGCCTTTGCGGAGGCGCTTCGGCCCGAATTCCGCGCCTATCAGGCGGCGGTGGTGGCGAATGCGAAGGCGCTGGCGGACCAGCTGATGAAGGGCGGGCTCGACATCGTGACGGGCGGGACGGACACGCATGTCATGCTCGTCGACCTGCGGCCCAAGGGCGTCACCGGCGTCGCGACGGAGAAGGCGCTGGGGCGCGCGCATATCACCTGCAACAAGAACGGCATCCCCTTCGACCCGGAGAAGCCGATGGTCACCTCCGGCGTCCGGCTCGGCACGCCCGCGGCGACGACCCGAGGCTTCGGCGAGACAGAGTTCCGGCAGGTCGCCGATCTCATCGTCGAGGTGGTCGACGGGCTCGCGAAGAACGGCGAGGAGGGGAACGGCGCGGTCGAGGCGGCGGTGAAGGCCAAGGTCACGGCGCTGACGGCGAGGTTCCCGATCTACGATCTGCTCTGACGATGCGGCGGCTCGCGCGATGGCTCGGGCGGGCGGTGCTCGTCGTGCTCGCCGCGCTCGGCTTCTGGCTGGCGACGGTTCCGACGCCGGATACGGACCGGGCGGCGGTCGAGGCGAAATACGCCCTACCCGGGGGCGAGCGCTTCATCGAGCATAAAGGCGCGCGGCTCCACTGGCGGGAGGCGGGGTGCGGGGACTGCCCGCCGCTCCTCCTCCTCCACGGGCTCGGAGCCAGCGTCCACGCCTGGCTGCCGCTTGAAGCGGAGCTAGGCGAGCGGTTCCGGCTCATCTCGCTCGACTTTCCGGCGCATGGCTTCTCTCTCCCTCGGCCGGACGACGATTATTCAAACGACGCGCTGGTGGAGGCGGCGGCGGCTGTGGCGCGGGCGGCGGGGCTGACGCGGTTCGGGCTCGTCGGCCATTCGCTGGGCGGGATGGTCGCCTGGCGTTATGCGGCGGCGCGGCCCGAAGAGGTTTCCGCCCTTGTCCTGATCGCGCCGGCTGGTGAGGCGCAGCCGGATGCGCGGGCGCCCGGCGCCCTCTCGAGCCTCGCGCGCTGGGCGATCCATGGCGAGGCCACGATCTGGCTCGCGGAGCGGCTGACGCCGCGCTGGTTCATCGAGGAAAGCCTGAAGGGCTCGGTCGGCGACCCGGCGTTCGCCACGCCGGAGGCGGTGGACCGCTACTGGGAAATGGTCCGCCAGCCCGGAAATCGTCGGGCGCAGATCGTCTGGGCGAAGAGCCCGCGCTCGCAGCTTCGGCTTCCATCGGACGTGAAGGCGGAGACGGTCGTCATCTGGGGCGGGGCGGACAGGCTCCTGCCGCCGGAACGGGCGGAGACCTTCGCGGCGGCGATCCCCGGCGCGCGGGCGGTGATCCTGCCGGACCTCGGCCACCTTCCGATGGAGGAAGCGCCGGGGCGCGTGGCGGAGGAAATCGAGGGGTTGATGGCGGGGCGCTGAGGCGGCTCAGCGACGCGCCGGCATGAGCCGGGCGGGGGCGAAGCCGGCGGCGCCGAGGGCGACGAGCGCGGCGATGAGCCCGGGGGTCATGTTCGCGACGTTCATGGGTTTCTCCTTCGTCATGGGGATCAGATGCGGCGCGCGCGGGGCCGCCGGAACCAGCGCGCGCGGTTTCGTGATCCCGCCTTGTGGCGGCGTGATCGGCTGAAACCTCCCATATCTGGCGCCCTGACGCGCCCCCTACCCTTCCTCTCGCGGCTCTCCTATAAGGGCCGGACGGCGGAGGGAGGGGAAAACAACATGCGCTGCCCGTTCTGCGGAGACACCGAGACGCAGGTGAAGGACAGCCGACCGGCGGAGGATCATGTCGCCATCAGGCGGCGTCGATTCTGCCCGGCCTGCGGCGGCCGCTTCACCACCTATGAGCGGGTGCAGCTGCGCGACCTGACCGTGCTGAAGAAGAACGGCCGGCGCGAGGAGTTCGACCGGGACAAGCTCGCCCGCTCCATCCGGATCGCGCTGCAGAAGCGCCCCATCGCGGTGGACCGGGTGGACCAGATGATCTCCGGCATCGTCCGCCGGCTCGAAAGCCTCGGCGACAGCGACGTACGCTCGGACACGATAGGGGAGATCGTGATGGAGAGCCTCGCGCGGATCGACACGGTCGCCTATGTCCGCTTCGCCAGCGTCTACAAGAATTTCCAGGAAGCGGACGATTTCGAGGAATTCGTCGCCGAGCTTCGCCCGCCGGCGCCCAAAGAGGAATAGGGTGGCCGCCTTTTCGGAGGCGGATCGCCGCTGGATGGCGGCCGCCCTCGCCCTTGCGCAGCGGGGGCTCGGCAGGGTCTGGCCAAATCCGGCGGTCGGCTGCGTGATCGTCTCCGAAGGCCGTCTTGTAGGGCGCGGATGGACACAGCCCGGCGGGCGGCCCCATGCGGAGGCGATGGCGCTGGCAGGGGCGGGCGCGGCGGCGCGGGGGGCGACGGCCTATGTGAGCCTCGAACCTTGCGCCCATCACGGCCGCACCCCGCCCTGCGCGGATGCGCTGGCGGCGGCGGGAATCGCCCGGATCGTGGCGCCGATGGAGGACCCGGACCCGCGGGTCTCTGGCCGCGGCTTCGCCCGCCTGCGGGAGGCGGGCCTGACGGTCGACACAGGGCTGATGGCGACGGAGGCGGAGGCGGCGAACGCCGGGTTCCTGATGCGCCAGCGCGCGGGGCGGCCGCGCGTGACGCTGAAGCTCGCCGCGACGCTTGACGGCCGCATCGCCACGGCGAGCGGTGAGAGCCGGTGGATCAGCGGGCCCGAGGCGCGGGCGCGCGCCCATCTCCTCCGCGCGACGCATGACGCGATTCTGGTCGGTTCGGGGACGGCGCGGGCGGACGATCCGGCGCTCGACGTACGGCTGCCGGGGCTGGAGGGGCGGACGCCGCAGCGCGTGGTTCTGGACGCCGATCTGTCGCTGCCGTCCACCCTGCGGCTCGCGAGGGGCGCGCCGCCCGCCTGGCGGCTCTGCGCCGCGCCGGGGACGGCGGAATGGGGCGAGGCGATCCCGGTCGGGCGCGCGGCGGATGGCGGGCTCGATCTCTCCGCAGCGCTCCGCGCGCTGGGCGAGCGGGGGGTGACGCGCGTTCTCTGCGAAGGGGGAGGGCGGCTCGCCGCCGCGCTCGTCCGCGCAGGGCTGGCGGACGAAATCGTCTGGGTTTCCGCCGGCGCGCTGATCGGTGCCGAAGGGGCGCCGGCGCTCGGTCCGCTTGCTCTCGCTGCACTTGCGGATGCGCCGCGATTCCGGCTTGTCGAGCAGGTGCAGGCGGGGGGCGACGTGCTTTCGCGCTGGCTGCCCGCGGGCTGAGGGGGGCCGAGACCTATCGCCAGATCGGCGCCCAGGTGGCGAGAAGACCCTGCGCCTTCGATAGAAACCGCCCTGCCCCCTTCGCCGCCCCCTCCCCCGCCGCGAGCCGCTCCACGATCACTTCGGGCGGGCAGGGAAGACCGGTGACCGGGTCGCGATAGAGCGGGTATTCGACGAGCGCGGCGTGGACCAGGCGCGCGAGCGTCGGCCGCGCGCGCCGGCGGGCGAGAACC
>JAUHWJ010000086.1 GCA_030424705.1 Alphaproteobacteria bacterium
GGACGACGTGCTCGTGACCTACACGCGCGGCTCGATCCTCTTCGAGAACCAGAACGCCGGGGCGTTCGGGGAGGATGATTTCATCTTCTGACGCCGGTCAGAGCGCGCCGAGCTGCCCTTCTCGCCGTGTCCAAATGCAATTGGTGAAATGGAGGTTTGCGTTTACGCATCGGAAACCACTTGGAGGGCGCTCCGATGCTTGAAGCGACGACTCTTGGCGACCTCGATCCGGCGGAGGGGTTCCGGATCGACGGCGAGTTCACTCTCTCGCGCACCGGCGTGGCGGTCGCCGTCGGGGATGTGAACGGGGACGGGTTCGCGGACTTCATCGTCGGCGCCCCGCAATCGACGACCGCGGACCCTTCCGGCGGAAAGGTCCATGTGATCTTCGGAACCGCCTCCGGCCTCCCCGCCGCGACGGAGGTCGCCGCGCTGGACGGCGTGAACGGCTTCACCCTCGTCGGCGAGGCCGAGGACGACCAGGCGGGCTTCTCCCTCGCGGTCGGCGACGTGAACGGCGACGGGATCGACGACGTCGTGGTCGGCGCCCGCTACGCAGCCGCGAACGGCGCGTCCGCCGGCGCGGCCTATGTGGTCTTCGGCAAGACAAGCGCCTTCGGGGCGGAGGTCTCGTTGTCGTCCCTTACTGGCGACAACGGCTTCCGCTTCGTCGGCGGCGCGGGGGACGTCGCCGGCTGGTCCGTCGCGGCGGGCGACGTGAACGGGGACGGGATCGACGACGTGCTGGTCGGCGCGTGGGGCGAGAGCTTCGGCGCCTCCGGCTACGAGAACGCCGGCGCCGTCCATGTGATCTTCGGAACGCGGGACGGCTTCTATGCAAGCTCCGACGCCGGCGATCTCAACGGCGGGAACGGCTTCACGCTCTTCGGCCAGACGGCGAACGGCCAGGTCGGCTACGCCGTTTCCTTCGCCGGGGACGTAAACGGCGACGGGATCGGGGACATCGTGATCGGCGCGCCGGGCTTCGATTACTACGCGCCCATGCCGGGCTCCGCCTTCGTCGTCTTCGGCGCCGCCGCCAGCCCCCTTTCTCCCGGCCCGGCCTTTCGTCTCCTCTCGCCGTTTCTGCTCCAGGACGGAACGCAGGCGTTCCGGATCGGCGGGTCGGAGACGAACGACCTTGCCGGAACTTCCGTCTCCTCGGCGGGGGATGTGAACGGCGACGGCTTCGACGACCTCATCGTGGGCGCGCCGGGCGCGGACGGCTCCACCGGGGCGGCGCATGTGGTTTTCGGGAAGGCGGGCGGCTTCGGCCCGGTCCTCGATCCCTCGACGCTGGACGGGACCAACGGCTTCCGGATCGTCGGCGGGGAAGCCTATGACCAGGCGGGGGCCGCGGTCGCCGCCGCCGGCGACGTGAACAATGACGGGTTCGACGACCTCCTCGTCTTCGCGCCCGCCGGCGGCCCGGCCGGAACCGGCGTCGGCCCGGGGGCCTCCGTCGACAGGGCCGCCACGTTCCTCGTTTTCGGCAAGGCCGGCGGCTTTGCCGCCGAGATCGACCTCGGCGCGCTGAAGGCGGCGGACGGGCTGAGATTCGACAGCGCGAGCGTTCGGGACAATGCCGGCCAGTCGCTCGCCGCGGCGGGGGACCTGAACGGGGACGGGTTCGAGGACGTCCTGCTCGGCGCGCCCGGCGTCGTCGCCGGGAAGGGCGCGGTCTTCGCCCTCTTCGGCGGCGAGGTCGCGGCTCCGCCCGTCACCCCGCCCGTCACCCCGCCCGTCACGCCTCCGGTCACGCCGCCCGTGACGCCTCCGGTCACCCCGCCCGTCACGCCGCCGGTGACGCCCCCCGTCACGCCCCCTGTGACCCCGCCCGTCTCGCCGCCGACGGCGCCGCCGGCCGGCCCCACGCCGGGCGACGACAACCTGAGCGGGACGGGCGGGCCGGACCGGATCGCTGCGCTGGCCGGAGACGATACGGTCAGGGGCCGCGGCGGCGACGACACCCTGCTCGGCCAGGCGGGGGAGGACATCCTCCGCGGCGGCGGCGGCGACGACAGCCTCGTGGGCGGCGGCGGCGCGGACCGGATGTTCGGCCAGGGCGCGAACGACACGCTGAAGGGCGGCGGGGCGGCGGACTTCCTGAAAGGCGGCGGTGGGGCCGACCGGCTGATCGGCGGCGGCGGCTCGGACACGATCGAGGGCGGCAAGGGCGCCGATACGATGAAGGGCGGCGCTGGGGCGGACCTCTTCCGCTTCGCACCGGGGGACGGGGCGGATGTGATCCGGCGCTTCCAGCAGGGGGCCGATCAGGTCGAGTTCAAGCGCGGCGTTTCGGGCTTCGAAGATCTACGGATCGAGCAGCAGGGGGACGACGTGCTCGTGACCTACACGCGCGGCTCGATCCTCTTCGAGAACCAGAACGAAACGGCGTTCGGGGAGGACGATTTCATCTTCTGACGCCGGTCAGAGCGCGCCGAGTTTCATCTCCGGCGCATACGCCGCGTCCACCTCCTTCACCACGGCCTGGCCGCAGCGCATCACGCCGCGCGCGGCGTCGAAGGCGTAGACCGGGCCGCCGTGGAGGGACCATCCGGCGGCGAGCGCGGCGGTGACCTTGTGGCAGAAGGCGGAGGTGTCGTCCTCCGTCAGAAGTCGATAGGCGAGCATCGGCGTCACATCGGGAAGGGGCTGACGCCGAAGAGCCAGCCATGGGCGAAGACGATCACGGCGAAGACGCCGAGCGAGAGCAGCGCCGCCTTCGCCTCGGCCCCCCAGCCGCCCCAGCGCGGCGGCGCCCAGCCGGCGGAGCGGCGGTTGATCATCCACATCATGCCGAGCGACCAGACCAGCATCCCCCCGAAGAGGAGGATCGAGGCGCTGTCCCCGTTCACGAGAAGATGCGAAAGCCCCCAGACGGCGACGCCGGTGAGCATCGGATGGCGCAGCTTCGTCGCGATCCAGGCCTTCGCGCCGCCGACGGCGAAAAGCCAGACGGCGAGGAGCATCATCAGGTTGTTGAGATGGACGCCCCAGGCCGGCGGGTCGTAGATGGGGACGAAAGCCGCCTGCTGATATCCGATCACCATGAGGACGATCGCCAGCGCCGCGTCGAGCGAGAACAGGCCCTTGTAGGGCCCCTCCCCGATCGCGTCGATCAGCCGCTCCCGCACGCCCGGAAGGGCGGAGGGAAGGAAATGGCCCGCGCACCAGAGCGCGAAGCCTGCGGCGAGGATCAGCATGGAGATCTCCTTTCGCGGCGCACGATGCCCTCAGCCCATGTCGGCTTCAAGACGGCGGATCGCCTCGGCCTCGGCCAGCAGGCGCCGCGCCGTCTCGACATGGAGGTTCTCCACGATCCGCCCGTTCACCACCGCGACGCCGCCGCCCTTCGCCACCACCGCCTCATAGGCGGCGAGCTGCGCCCGCGCCTCCTCCAGCGCCGCCTCGGAGGGGCCGAACACGTCGTTGGCGACGGCGATCTGGTCCGGATGGATCAGCGTCTTGCCGTCGAAACCCATCGCCCGCCCCTGTTCGCATTCGGCGCGGAGCGCCGCCTGGTCGCGGAATGCGTTGCAGACCCCGTCGAGGCAGGCCAGCCCCTCCGCCCGCGCCGCGAGAAGCGCGAGGCCGAGGGCGGGGAGGACAGGCGCGCGGCCTGGAACATGCTCCGCCCGCAATTCCTTCACGAGGTCGTTCGTCCCCATCACGAATCCGCCGATGCGGGGATGGGCGGCGGCGATGGCGGCGGCGTTCAGCACGCCCTTCGGCGTCTCGATCATCGCCCAGATCGCGATTTCCGGCGCGGAGGCGCTCATCGCGGCGACGGCGACGACCATCGCCGGGCTCTCGACCTTCGGGACGAGGATCGCGTGGGGCCGCGCCGCAGTCGCCGCCGCCACGTCCGCCGGGCCCCATTCGGTCTCGAGCCCGTTGACGCGGATCATCACCTCGCGCGCGCCGAAGCCCGCGCGCATCTCCTCGATCACCAGCCCGCGCGCGGCCTCCTTTTCCTCCGGCGGGGTCGCGTCCTCGAGGTCGAGGATCAGCGCGTCCGCCGGCAGCGTCCGCGCCTTTTCCAGCGCGCGGGCGCGGCTCCCCGGCATGTATAGGACGGAACGGCGGGGGCGGGGCGTCGCGGGCATGGCGTCTCCTTCGGCTGCGGAAAGGGTTAACGGGGAATCGGGCGGCGCGCAATTTGGGCCGAAAGTCGCGGCGGGACGGGCCTTGCGCGAATCGGGGCGCTGCGGCAGAAAGAGAACAAGAGGAGAACATTTGGGAGGCTGCGATGACTCTGGCGGAGGTCGCCGAGGCGCTGGTGAAGGGATGCCGCGAGGGGCGGGAGCGGGAAGGGCTGAAGGCGCTCTACGCGCCGGACGCCGTCTCGGTCGAGGCGGAGGCGACGCCCGGCGCGGGGCGGGAGACGGCGGGGCTCGTCGGCATCGAGGGCAAGCATGATTGGTGGGACGCGAATTTCGAGGTGACGGGCGGGGAGGTTTCCGGCCCCTATCTCCACGCGCCGGACCGGTTCGCCGTGATCTTCTCGATGCAGGGCCGCCCGAAGGCGGGCGGCGAGCCCTTCTCCATGCAGGAGGTCGCGCTTTACACCGTCTCGGGCGGCAGGATCGTGCGGGAGGAGTTCTTCGCCGCGCCTCGGTCCGGCTAGGTGGCGCGGCCCTGCCCGCTTTCAGCGCGCCCGCAGCGCGGGATGCGCCCCGACCGCGAAGAGATCGTCGGACGAGTGCAACACGTGGCTCGCATGGCCGACGATCAGCGGATCTGGCGCCGTCGCCACGGTCTCGTCCTTGTCCGGGTAGTCGAGCCCCGACAGGAAATGCCGCATGCAGTTCAGGCGCGCGCGCTTCTTGCACTTCGACTTGACGATGGTCCAAGGCGCGTCCGCCGTGTCGGTGTAGAAGAACGTCGCCTCCTTAGCTTCGGTATATTCATGCCATCGGTCGAGGCTTGCGAGGTCGATCGGGCTCAGTTTCCAGCGCTTCAGCGGATCGGTTTCACGTTCCTTGAAGCGGCGGCGCTGCTCTTCCGGCGTGACGGAGAACCAGTACTTGAAGAGCCTGACGCCTGAACGGACAAGCATTCTTTCAAATTCCGGCGCCTGCCGCATGAATTCCAGGTACTCGTTGGCCGAGCAGAAGCCCATTACGCGCTCTACTCCGGCGCGATTGTACCAGGATCTGTCGTAGAAGACCATTTCGCCTGATGTCGGCAGATGCTCGACATAGCGCTGGAAATACCATTGCCCGAGTTCGCGTTCCGAAGGCTTGGCGAGTGCGACGACCCGCGCGAAGCGCGGATTGAGATGTTCCGTGAATCGCTTGATCGTGCCGCCCTTTCCCGCGGCGTCCCGCCCTTCGAAGAGGATCACGAATTTCTGCCCCTCCTCCTGCGCCCATTTCTGAACCTTGAGAAGCTCGGCCTGGAGGCGCGCCTTTTCGGCCTCATAGAGTTTGCGCGCGAGTCTGTAGGGATAGGGGTATCGCCCGGTCTCGAAGACGTTGCGGATCGTCTCCTGAGCGGCCTTCGGCGGGAGCTGGTCCGGATGAGCCGCAGGGGCGAGTTCCTCCGCAGGTTCGGGCGCCGGCTCCAGAATGCCTGAAATCGCTTCGCTCATCTCTCTCTCCCTCACTTGCGCCGCCCTGTTGAAGCCTCACGTCCTCAGGATCTCGCCGCATTGATCGAGATCAAGCGCGTCCTGCCCGCGCCTCAGGCCGGATAGATCAGCGCCCGCCGGTAGAGCCGCCATGTCGCGTGGCCGAGGAGTGGCAGAGCGACGAGGAGGCCGAGGAAGAACGGCGCGAGCCCGGCGAGCATCAGCGCGGCGGTGACCGCGGCGAAGCCGAGCATCGGCGCCGGGCTCGCGGCGACGGCGCGGACGCTCGTCACCATCGCCGTCACCACGTCCACCTCCCGGTCGAGCAGCATCGGCAGGCCGAAGACGGTGATCGAGAAGAGAAGAAGCGCGAGCAGGAAGCCGACGAGCGCGCCGACGGCGAGCATCGTGAGCCCCGCCGACGTGAGGAAGACGTCAGGGGACGACATGATGTTCGTCATCGCCTTCAGCCCGAGGAAAAGGGCGAAGACGAGATGCGCCGCGTACATCCAGAAGAGGAAGATCATGATGACGACCATGATCATGGAGGGGAGCTGCCTGTCCTTCTGCCGGAAGACGACGCCGAGAACGCCGGCCCAGTCCAGCGCCTCGCCGGCCTCGATACGCCGGCTCACCTCGTAGAGCCCGGTGGCGAAGAACGGCCCGAGCAGCGGAAAGCCGAGCGAAACCGGGATGATGAGCCAGGTCTGCCCCCAGACCTGCAATTGCAGCAGGATCACGAGCCCGCCCAGCACCGTGACCGCGGCGAAGAACAGCCCGAAGGCCGGCGCGGCGCGGAAATCGCCCCAGCCCTCGGCCAGGGCGGCGCGGATGTCCGCGCCCGTCACGGCGTTGATGCGCGGCGGCGGAGAGGCTTCGGGCGCGGCGGCGTCTGTCATGGCGTTTCTCCCGGTTTTCGGGGAACGGTGGCGGCCCGGCGCCGGCTGCGCCTTGATCCAGCGCAAACGAGCGGGCCTGTCCGGGCGCGTGGGGCGCAGCTGAACGCCGTCGCCCCGGCTTTCAGCGCCGATGATAGGTGAGCGCCCGCGCGATCAGCGCGCCGACCGCCGCCGCGTCGACCGTCTCGCCGTCCCGGAAACGAACCGCGCGGGAGCCCTCGATGTCGAAGGCGTCCCCGTGCGCGGCGCGGAATTCGTCGATGAGCGTCGTCCGGCAATGGACATAGAGCGCGAAGCCGCCCTCCTTCGGCGCGCCGAGGCGGATCGTGCTCCCGGCCCCGGTCTCGGGCGTCAGATAGGCCGGCTGCCCCCAGCGCAGCGCCTCCTCAACGCGCCCGACGCCCTCCGTCCGCGCCGCGACGTCGAAGATCAGGCGGCGGAGGGAGAGCAACCCGTCCCGCGCGCCCGGCGGGAAGGCGAGGAACGCCGCCTCGACCTCGGGAGAGCCGAAATCCGGCTCCGCAATCACCGCCCGTCCCGCGCCGCGCTCCGCGGATAGGCGCCGAGCACCTTGAGGAAGGAGGTGAAGAAGCGCAGCTCCTCCATCGCGTAGATCACGTTCTGATGCTCGGGGTGCCCCTCGATATCCGCATAGAACTGCGTGGCGGTGAAGGAGCCGTCCACCATGTAGCTTTCCAGCTTCACCATGTTGACACCGTTGGTCGCGAAGCCGCCCATCGCCTTGTAGAGCGCGGCGGGCACGTTCCGCACCTGGAAGACGAAGCTTGTCA
>JAUHWJ010000087.1 GCA_030424705.1 Alphaproteobacteria bacterium
GTCGGAAAACGCCATGTGGCGCGCGGCGAAGACGGCGTCGAGGACGAAGAGCCTGTCCTCGAACCGCCGCTGCGCCTCGTCGAAGCGCACGCCCTTCTCGATCAGGAAATCGCGCCGGTAGATCGAGGACCAGGAGGAGACGACGTATTGCGCCTCCGGCAGCGTCTCCAATGTGGCCTTCGGGATGCGGCGGCCGAAGAGGAGATGATCCCGCCTGAGCGGCTGCGGATGGAGGCGGCCGACGAACATGGAGAGGGTCGGCGCATGGGTCAGCTCCGCGCCCGTCTCCGCCGCGAAGGCGAGGTTGGCGGCGAGCGCGCCGGCGACGAAGACGTCATCCGCGTCGATGAAGGTCACGAAGGGCTTCGTCGCCGCCTCGATCCCGGTGTTGCGGGCGGCGGCGAGGCCGCGGTTGACCTCGTGCCGTACGATGCGGACCGGGTGTCGCGCGGCGACCGCGGCGAGGAAGGCGTCGCTCTCCTCTCCCGGATTGTCGTTGACGACGATGATCTCAAGATCGGGGATCGGCTGGCCGGCGGCGGAGGCCACCGCCTCCTCCAGATAGACCTGATCCCGGTAGAAGGGGATGACGACGGAGAGGGCTGGGCCGCCTTGCGGCGTCTCGTCTGTCATCGTCGTCATCGGCTCCGGACTTCGCGGGTTGCGGTTGCCACCCGATGCGCGCGCCGTCAAGGGCGGGGGGCGGGAAAGCATTTTGCGCACGCTTGTCGCTTGAGCGCCCGGCCTCGATCAGCGGGTCTCCGGGGGAGACCCGCAGAGGCCGTCGCCCGGAGGCGAAGGCCGGAGGGCGAGGGGCGCCAAGCCGCCGCGTCGGTCGAAGATCGGGCCGTGCACGCCGCGGTGGGCGCGGTGACGCGACCGCCGGGGGGCGGCGGGCGCGGGCTGATCCGCCGCGGGTCGGATCAGCCGGGCGCTTGTGAAGACGGTTCGCAACAAGTCGACGGTAGGGGTCCCGCCCCCTCACCGCTCCCCGTAAACCCCCTTCGCCCCCGGATAACCCTTCGCGCCGACCGCCCGGCCGAGATCGGAGCCGAGGGGCCGCCCCTCCGCAATGGCGCGGAGCGCCGCGGCGAAATCCCAGCGGGGCGCCCAGCCGAGCGCGGCGCGGGCGCGGGCGTTGACGTAGACGCGGTCGATGGCGGCGGGGAGGCGGAAGCCGGCGGCGGCGTAGATCGCCGCACATCCGGGATGCGTGCGGGCGATGACCGCGGCCGGGTCGCGCCGCAACTCCGGCAGGTCCGCCTTCACGAAGGGCGTCGTCGCGCTCACCACGAATTTCGCGAAGCCGATCTCCGGCGCGCGGCGGAGCGCGAGTTCGTGCGCCTCCGCCGCATCCTCGATGTCGACGCGCCGGTAAAGAAGCTCGTTCGCCTTCAGGTTCGTATCCGCGAAGCCCTCCCGCGCCGCGGCGTCGTCATCCGGCTCCGGGAAGAAGCGGGAGGTGCGGAGGATGACGACATCAAGGCGACGATTCCGCGCGAAGAGGGCGCAAAGGTCCTCCGCCGCCGTCTTGGTCACGCCGTAGATGTTCTTGGGGATCGCGGGCGCCTCCTCGTCGATCCAGGCGGCGGGGGCGCCGGGCGGGGGGACGAGCGCATCGCCGAAGGCGCTGGTCGTGCTGGTGAAGACGAAGCGGCGGGCTCCGGCCTCCGCCGCCGCCTCCAGCAGCGTCAGCGTTCCGCTCACATTGGCGTCGATGAAATCCCGCATGGGGAGCGAGGCGACCTGCGGCTTGTGCAGCGTCGCGGCGTGGATCACGCCCTCCATCCCCGCCATGGCGCGGCGCACGAAGCCGGAATCCGCCACGGAGCCGACATGGGCGGTGAAGGGGCCGGGGAGCATGTCGAGCCCTGCGGGTTCGTGCCCGAAGGCCGGCAGGATGCGCATCAACGCCTCGCCGAGATGGCCGGAACTGCCGGTGACCAGAACCTTCATCGCGCGTCCTCCCGACCGCCGCATAGCGCCCAGCGGGAGCGCGATCAACGCTTCGCGCATTGCCGCCGACTGCGCGCAAGCCTAACCTCCCTTCAGCGGCGGAGGAGGCGTGCGATGAGACTCGAGGGCGGATGCTATTGCGGCGCGGTCCGCTACGTCGCGGAGGGCGAGCCGGTGCTCAAGGGGCTCTGCTACTGCCGCGAATGCCAGCATGTGAGCGGCGGCGGGCCGAACCATTTCATCTCGATGCCGCTCGCCGGCCTCTCCTACCCGAAGGGCGCGCCGAAATCCTACACAAGGAGCGATATCGCAAATCCGGTGACGCGGGATTTCTGCCCCGATTGCGGAACCCATCTCGTGACGCGCCGGACGGATTTCGGAATCGCGGTCGTGAAGATCGGGACGCTGGACGACCCTTCGACCTTCGCGCCCCGCGTCGCGATCTATACGGCGGACATACAGCCCTTTCACGCCGCGCCGGAGGGCCTGCCCGCCTTCGAGGCGTTGCCGCCCCGACGAGGCTGACGGGCCTCCGCATTGACATTTCCGACCCCACGGACCGATATGCGCCCGCGCCCCGCCCGGACGGTTCCGGGCGGGGCCGCGCCGTTTACCCAGCCCCGGAAGGAGGGCCCGAGCGATGATCCCGACCGTGATGCCGACCTATGCGCGCACCGAACATGACTTCGTGCGCGGCGAAGGCGCCTGGCTGATCGACGGGTCGGGCCGACGCCATCTCGATTTCGGCGCGGGCATCGCGGTCAACTGCCTCGGCCATGCGCACCCGAAGCTCGTCGCCGCGCTCACGGAGCAGGCGGGCAAGCTCTGGCACACGTCGAACCTCTATCGCGCGCCCTGGCAGGAGGCGCTTTCGAAGCGGCTTTCGGAGCTGACCTTCGCGGACACGATGTTCTTCACGAATTCGGGCGCGGAGGCGATGGAATGCGCCTTCAAGCTCGCGCGAAAATACCAGCATCATGCGGGCTTCCCGGAGAAGACGGAGATCGTCGTCTTCGAAGGGTGCTTCCACGGGCGGACGATGGCGGGCATCTCCGCCTCCGGCGCGGAGAAGATGGTGAAGGGCTTCGGCCCGCTCCTGCAGGGCTTCGTGCGCGTGCCGCTCGACCTCGATGCGGTGAAAGCGGCGGTGAGCGCCGAGAAGACCGCGGCGATCTGCATCGAGCCGGTGATGGGCGAGGGCGGGATCATCCCGGTGGAGCGGGACTTCCTCCGCGCGCTCCGCTCAATCGCTGACGAGGCCGGCGCGCTCCTGATCCTCGACGAGATCCAGTGCGGCGTGGGCCGGACGGGCAAGCTCTTCGCCCATGAATGGGCTGGGATCAAACCGGACGTGATGGCGATCGCCAAGGGCATCGGCGGGGGCTTCCCCATCGGCGCCTGCCTCGCGACGGAGCAGGCGGCCGCAGGCATGGTCGCCGGCACGCACGGCTCCACCTATGGCGGCAACCCGCTCGGCTGCGCGGTGGCGATGGCGGTGCTGGACGAGATCACGGCGCCGGGCTTCCTCGACAACGTCAACCGCCTCGCCGGCCGGCTCCGCCAGAAGCTCGGCGCGCTGGTGGACGCGCATCCCGCGATCTTCGAGGGGACGCGGGGCGAGGGGCTCATGCTCGGCCTCCGTTGCGCCGCGCCGAACGGCGACGTGGTGAAGGCCGCCTATGCCGAGGGGCTGCTGACCGTGCCGGCGGCGGATAACGTGGTGCGCATCCTGCCGCCGCTCAACGTGACGGAAGCGGAGATCGACGAGGCCCTCTCCCGGCTCGACGCGGCGGCGGCAAGGCTGGAGGCGGCATGAGCGGGGGCGCGCGCCCCCGCCATTTCCTCGATATCCGGGATCACGCGCCGGAAACCCTGCGCGCGATCCTCGACGATGCGAAGGCGATGAAGGCGGCGCGGGCCGGTCTGCCGAAGGGCGCGCCGGACCCGGAGCCGGCGCTGCCGGGCCATGCGCTCGCCATGATCTTCGAAAAGCCCTCGACCCGCACCCGCGTCAGCTTCGACATCGGCATGCGGCAGATGGGCGGCCATGCGCTGCTCCTCAATGGGGCGGAAATGCAGCTCGGCCGGGGGGAAACGGTGGCGGACACGGCGCGCGTCCTCTCCCGCTATGTCGATGCGGTGATGATCCGCACGACGAGCCACGCCAACCTAATGGAACTCGCGGAGCATTCCTCCGTTCCGGTCGTCAACGGCCTGACCGATGACAGCCATCCCTGCCAGATCATGGCCGACATCCTCACCTTCGAGGAAAAGCGCGGCCCCGTCGCCGGGCGGAAGCTGACCTGGACGGGGGACGGCAACAACGTCGCCACCAGCTTCATCGAGGCGGCGACGCTCTTCGGCTTCGAGCTGGTGCTCGCCTGCCCGGAGACTCTGTCGCCCTCGCCCCGCGCGCTCGCCTTCGCGGCGGAGCGGGGCGCGAAGGTGCGGGTGGAGCGGGATGCGGAGCGGGCGGTGGAGGGGGCCGACGCCGTGATCGCGGACACCTGGTTCTCGATGGGGGACGACCCCTCCGCGCGGGAGAGCCGGCACAACCAGCTCGCCCCCTATCAGGTGACGGCGCGGCTGATGGAAGGCGCCGCGCCAGGCGCGATCTTCCTCCATTGCCTCCCCGCCCATCGCGGCGAGGAGGCGACGGCGGAGGTGATGGACGGGCCGCAATCGGCGATCTTCGACGAGGCGGAGAACCGGCTGCATGTGCAGAAGGCGATATTGAAGTGGTGCCTCGGGGTGTGAGGGGGCCTAGCCGGAGCGCCGGCGGATCTGATGGACGTATGGCGCGCGACGGGGAGGCCGGCCGACTTGCGAACGAAGCGCGAAGGGCCGCGGGCTCCCTGGCGGGAGGGAGGCCGCGGCCCGTGCTGGACGCACGGGCCAAAGGGCGTAGGGGAAGCGGGACGCTTCCGCCCGGCCGGTTCGGTTAGCCCCCTTATGGATCGAGCCGCCGGGCCCGCCAGTGCTTGCGGCAGAGCGAGACGTAGATGTCGTCCCCGATGGCGATCTGGTCCCCCTCCTCCGCCACCGCCCCCGCCGGGTCGAGCCGGACCACCATCGTCGCCTTCGCGCCGCACCAGCAGATCGTCCGCACCTCGCGCAGGTTGTCCGCGATGGCGAGGAGGGCGGCGGAGCCCGGGAAGAGCGCGCCGCGGAAATCGGTGCGGAGGCCGTAGGCCATGACGGGAACGCCGAGGTCGTCCGCCGCGCGGGCGAGCTGCCAGACCTGCTCCTCCGAGAGGAACTGCGCCTCGTCCACCAGCACGCAATGGAGCGGCCCGGCGCGCATCCGCCGCTCGACCCGGGCGAAGAGGTCGTCATCCGGGCCGAAGGTCTCCGCCGCCGCGGTAAGCCCGATGCGGGAGGCGATGCGGCCCGCGCCCGCCCGGTCGTCCAGCGCCGCGGTCATGAGCATCGTCGCCATGCCGCGCTCGACATAATTGTGGGACGCCTGGAGGAGGACGGTCGTCTTCCCCGCGTTCATCGTGGAGTAGTTGAAGTAGAGCTTGGCCATGCCGGCAGCTTCGCCGCGCCCGCGCCGCGCTTCAAGCCCGGTTGACTTTCGCCTTGCGGCGGAGAGGCTCCCGGCATGATCAGGACCCTGACCCTCCATGAAGCCGCCCTCGCCCATATCGGCAAGCGGCTCGACGCCCTCGGCCTCCCGCTCGAGATCGCGACCTTCGGGAATGACGGCGCCGTCGCCTTCCGCGGCGCTGCGCTGGCGCCCGGCGACCACGACGCCGGCTATCTCTGGCTCAGCCGTCAGGCTTCGGCGGCGATGGGGCAGCCGGCGCTCTTCGACGCCGCGCTCGCCTTCCGCTCGGTCGATGTGCTCCAGACCTACAATGCCGGGCTCGACCATCCATTCTACGCCGCCATCGCCGCGAAGGGCGCGCGCATCTGCAATTCGAGCGCGCAGGGCGTCGCCATCGCGGAATATGTCTTCGCGGAGCTGCTCGCCGTGCTGCATCCGGCGGAGCGGCGCCGCGCGCTTCAGGCCGAGCGGAGATGGGAGCTGACGCCCTTCCGGGAAATCTCGCAGACGCGCTGGCTGATCCTCGGCCACGGGCCCATCGGCGCCGCGCTCGCGCACCGGGCCAAGGCCTTCGGCGCGGCGGTGGACGTGGTGCGGCGGAGCCCGGCGGGAACGGCGGACGCCGACCGGGCGGGGACGCTGGCGGACCTGCCGCGCTTCCTGCCCGATGCGGACATCGTCATCCTCGCCTGCCCGCTGACGCCGGAGACGCGGGGGCTCGCCGGGGCGGAATTCTTCGCCGCGCTGAAGCCCGGCGCGATCCTCGTCAACGTCGCGCGGGGGGCGCTGGTGGAGACGCCGGCGCTCCTCTCCGCGCTCGACGGCGGGCGGCTCTCGACGGCGATCCTCGATGTCTTCGATCAGGAGCCGCTCCCCGAGGAAAGCCCGCTCTGGTCTCATCCCGGCGTGCGGATGACGGCGCACACCTCCTATGCCGGGGACGGGGCCGGCGGGCGGTGGGACGCGCTCTTCCTCGACAATGTCGCGCGCTGGGCGCGGGATGAGCCGCTGGCGCGGCTGGCGGAGCCGCCCGCCGCCTGAGGCCGCCATTGCGGGCGGCGGCGCTTTGAGCGATGTTGCCCGGCCGGAGAGGACGGACGGAGCCCCGCCTTGCGCAAGTTCATGACCGTGGTGGACGATTCGCCCGAGTGCCGCAACGCGCTCCGCTTCGCCGCGCGCCGCGCCGCGAAGACGGGAGGCGGCGTCGTCATGCTCTACGTGATCCGGCCCGAGGAATTCCAGCACTGGATCGGCGTCGGCGAGGTGATGCGCGCCGAGGCGCGGGAGGCGGCGGAGGCCCGGCTCACACAGCTCGCCGGGGAGGTGAAGGCGCTTTCCGGCGTGCTGCCCGAATTCGTGATCCGCGAGGGCGTGGCGCGGGACGAGGTTCTGGCGCAGATCAAGGAAGACCAGGAGATCGGCGTGCTCGTCCTCGGCGCGGGCGCCTCCGGCGAGGGGCCGGGCCCGCTCGTCTCCGCCCTCGCCGGGCGGCTGGCGGGGACGATGACCGTCCCCGTCACGGTCGTTCCCGGCTCGCTCTCGATGGAGCGGATCGATTCGATCTGCTGACGTCAGTTTAGAATGATTCTTGATTTCCGCGCCGCGCCGGTCCACATCAGCGGGGCGCAAAGGAGCCCGCCATGTTCATCCAGACCGAGTCGACCCCGAACCCCGCGACGCTGAAGTTCCTGCCGGGGCAGACCGTGCTCGCGACCGGCTCGGCCGATTTCCCGAACGAGGCGAGCGCCGCCGTCTCCCC
>JAUHWJ010000088.1 GCA_030424705.1 Alphaproteobacteria bacterium
GCTCCGCTCCCTGCCGCAACTCATCCCCGGCGCGCGGCTCGTCCTGACCGACGGGGCGGAGATCACCGCCCTGCCGCGGGATCGCGCCGCCTGGGGGCGGCTCTGCCGGCTCCTGACGCTCGGCAAACGGCGGGCGGAGAAGGGAGGCTGCCTCCTCACGCCCGAGGATGTCGAGGCTGGGGCGGAGGGGATTCACCTCCTCCTGCATCCTGAAGACGGGCGCGGCGGGGAGGAGACGGAGGCGCGGCTCCGCCGGCTCCGCGCGCGGGCTTCGGGCGGGGCGGAGACGGGCCTCCTCCTCGCCCCGCTCTATGACGGGCGGGACCGCGCGCGCCTCGCCGCCCTCGCCGCCCTCGCCGCGCGGGCGGGCGCGCCCGCCATCGCCTCCGCCGCGCCGCTCATGCACCGGGCCGCGCGCCGCCCGATGGCGGACGTGCTGACGGCGATCCGCCTCGGCCGGCGGGTGGACGATCTCGGCGTCGCCGCGCTCCCCAATGCGGAACGGCGCCTCCGGAGCCCGGAGGAGCTGGCGCGGCTCTTCCGCGACCATCCCGCCGCATTGGAGGCCGCGCGCGCCGTCGCCGCCGAGTGCCGCTTCTCCCTCGACGAGCTGAAATACGAATATCCCGACGAGGTCTCGAACGGGGAGGAGCCGCAGGCCCGGCTCGAACGCCTCGCATGGGAGGGCCTCGCCCGCCGCTATCCGGACGGGGCACCGGAGCGGGTGCGGGCGATGGCGGCGCGGGAGCTGAAGCTCATCGAAAAGCTCGGCTACGCCCGCTATTTCCTCACCGTGAAGGGCCTCGTGGACTTCGCGGAAAGCCGCGGCATCCTCTGTCAGGGGCGCGGCTCCGCCGCCAATTCCGTCGTCTGCTACGCGCTCCGCGTCACCGCCATCGGGCCCGAGATCGCCACGATGGTGTTCGAGCGGTTCGTGAGCGAGGCGCGGGACGAGCCGCCGGACATCGACGTCGATTTCGAACATGAGCGGCGGGAGGAGGTGATCCAGCACATCTACGAGACCTACGGGCGGGAGCGGTCGGGGCTCTGCGCCACCGTGATCCATTACCGCGCCCGGCGGGCGGTGCGGGAGGTGGGGAAGGCGATGGGCCTTTCCGCCGACGCCTGCGCCGCCATCGCGAGCCAGATCTGGGGCTGGGGCTCCGAAAGCGTGACGGACGAGCGCGTACGGGAGATCGGGCTCGACCCGGAGGACCCGCGGCTCCGCCGCACGCTCGCCCTGATCCGGGAGATCATCGGCTTCCCCCGCCATCTCTCCCAGCATGTCGGCGGCTTCATCATGACGAAGGGGCGGCTCGACGAGCTCTGCCCCATCGAGAACGCGGCGATGGACGACCGCACCGTCATCGAATGGGACAAGGACGATATCGACGCGCTCGGCATCCTGAAGGTGGACGTGCTCTCCCTCGGGATGCTCACTTGCATCCGCAAGGCCTTCGCCCTGATCGAGCGCCACCACGGCGTCGGCTACAGCCTCGCCACGCTGCCACCGGAGGACCCGGCGGTCTATGACATGCTCTGCAAGGCGGATTCCCTGGGCGTCTTCCAGGTGGAGAGCCGGGCGCAGATGAACTTCCTGCCGCGGATGCGGCCGCGCTGCTTCTACGACCTCGTGATCGAGGTCGCCATCGTCCGGCCCGGCCCGATCCAGGGGGACATGGTGCATCCCTATCTCCGCCGCCGCCGGGGGGAGGAGAAGGTGGAGTTCCCCTCCGACGCGCTCGGCCAGGTGCTGGGCAAGACGCTGGGCGTCCCGCTCTTCCAGGAGCAGGCGATGCAGATCGCCATCATCGGCGCCGGCTTCGACCCTTCGGAGGCGGACCGGCTGCGCCGCGCGCTCGCCACCTTCCGCAAGACGGGGACGATCCACACCTTCCGGGAGCGCTTCATCGCGGGGATGCTGGCGAACGGGCACGATGCGGATTTCGCCGCGCGCTGCTTCTCCCAGATCGAGGGGTTCGGGGAATACGGCTTCCCCGAGAGCCATGCGGCGAGCTTCGCGCTCCTCGTCTACGCCTCCGCCTGGCTGAAGCGGTGGCACCCCGGAATCTTCGCCTGCGCGCTGCTGAACAGCCAGCCGATGGGCTTCTACGCCCCGGCGCAGATCGTGCGGGACGCGCGGGAGCACGGGGTGGACGTGCGCCCCGTCTCCGTCAACGAAAGCTATTGGGATTGCACGATGGAGCCGGACGGGCGCGGCGGCCTCGCGCTCCGGCTCGGCTTCCGGCTGATCCGCGCGCTGGGGGAGGAGGACGGGCTCTGGCTCGCCGCCGCGCGCGGCAACGGCTACCGGAGCGTGGAGGACGTGCGGCGGAGGGCCGGGGCCGGGCCGCGCACGCTGAAGGCGCTGGCGGAGGCGGACGCCTTCGCCGATCTCGGCCTCACGCGGCGGGAGGCGCTCTGGGAAGCGGAGGCGCTCCGCGTCGCCCGCCCGCTGCCGCTCTTCGAAGGGTTGCTGGAGGGCGAGGGGATCGCGGAGCCCGACCCGAACCTCCCCGTCGCGAGCCTCGGGGAGGAGATGGTGGAGGACTACCTCTCCCTCCGCCTCTCCCTCCGCGCCCATCCGCTGGCGCTGCTCAGGCCGGTGCTGACGCCGCCCCTCAATCCACCGCCTTCAGCAGCATCGCGTTGAAGAAGCGCATCACGATCCGCAGGTCGTGCCCCCGTTTAAGCACCCGCCCGTCCGCGCCGAGAATCGCATAGGCGCCCTGCTTCTGCGCGCGCTTCGGGTCCTTCTCGATGCGGAAGAGCGGATGCTCCGTCTTCCGGCGGAAGACGGAGAAGACGGCGCGGTCCGGCAGGAAGTCGATGGAGTAATCCTTCCACTCCCCCGCCGCGACCATCCGGCCGTAGATGTCGAGGATCACGGAAAGCTCCGTGCGGTGGAAGGCCACGCGCTCGGGCGCCGCGCTTTCCTTCCGCCCCTGCCCGAAGGCGCTCGCGTCGATCACGTTCATCTTTCGATGCAACCCCGTCACGCCGTGCAAGGCAAGCTTTATCGGCGCAAGAAATCATCATTCCGCCGCAATCCGGGCGCCTTTGGGCCACGGGCGTTTCCGATCTATGCTCAGCAGCAAGAAATTGCTGTCCCGGCGCCGCGCGATCAGCCCCCACCCCGAAACCGCGGCGCCGGGCCCCTCTTTCCCCCAACCGCCGCCTGCGCTAGAGGTCCGGACAATCATCCGGAGGACCCTTCATGCGCGATCTTCACCTGCCCGGCCGCTCCGCCGTCCTTTCCCGGAACGGCATGTGCGCCACGTCCCAGCCGCTCGCCGCCGAGGCGGCGGCGCGGATCATGGCGGAGGGCGGGAACGCCGTGGACGGCGCCATCGCCGCCGCCGTGCTTCTCGGCATCGCCGAGCCGGGCTCGACCTCGATCGGCGGCGACATGTTCGCGCTCGTCAAGCCGGCGGGGGAGGAGCGGATCATCGGCCTCAACGCCTCTGGCCGCGCGCCGAAGGCGCTGGACGCCGCGCGGCTCCGCGCCGAGGGGGCTCAGGCCGTCCCCATCGACAGCGTCCATTCCGTCACCCTCCCCGGCGCGATGGACGGGTTCTGCCGCCTCGCCGAGGATCACGGGCGGAAGGGGATCGACGCCTGCCTCGCCCCGGCGATCCGCTACGCCGAGGAAGGCGTCGCCATCGCGGAGCGCGCGGCCTTCGACTGGGCGACCTCCGGCGGCAAGATGAAGGGGGACGGCGCGAAGTTCTACCTCAACGCCGGCAAGCCCTACGCCAAGGGCGAGATCTTCCGCCAGCCGAACCAGGCCGAGGCGCTGCGGCGCGTGGCGAAGGCGGGCCGCGCCGGCTTCTACGAGGGCGAGGTGATGGAGGACATGCTCCGGAGCCTCAAGGCCCTCGGCGGGGCGCACGAGGCGGAGGATTTCGCGGCGACTCGCTGCGACTATGTCGAGCCCGTCATGGCGAAGTATCGCGGCTACGAGCTGGTGGAGCTGCCGCCGAACGGACAGGGCGTGACCGCGCTCCTCCTCGCCAAGATCCTCTCCCATTTCGACATCGCGTCGATGGACCCCTGGGGCGCCGAGCGGGCGCATCTGGAGGCGGAGGCGACGAAGCTCGCCTATGACGCCCGCGGCCGCTTCGTCGCGGACCCGGACCATGCGCTGACGGAGCGGATGCTTTCGGACGAGACGGCGGCGAAGCTCGCCGCGCTCATCGACATGGGCCGCGCCGCCCCCACCCCGCCGCCGGGCGCGGAGGCGGTGCACAGGGACACCGTCTATCTGACGACGGCGGACCGGGACGGCATGGTCGTCTCGATGATCTACTCGACCTTCCATCCGTTCGGCTCCGGCCTCGCCTCCGCGAAGTTCGGCATCAACTTCCAGAACCGGGGCGCCGGCTTCGTGCTGACCGAAGGCCACCCGAACGAGCTGAAGGGCGGCAAGCGGCCGCTCCACACGATCATCCCCGCGATGATCCGGAAGGAGGGCGCGCTCTGGGCCTCTTACGGCGTCATGGGCGGGCAGTATCAGGCGACGGGGCATTGCCGCGTTCTCTCCAACATCGCGGATTTCGGGATGGAGCCGCAGCAGGCGCTGGACGGCCCGCGCGCCTTCACCGACCCGTTCGACGGGAAGCTCCAGGTCGAGCGCGGCTATTCCGACGCGGTCCGCGGCGCGCTGACGGCGAAGGGGCATGACGTGGTGATCCCCGACACGCCGATCGGCGGCGCGCAGATGATCCGCCTGCACGGCGAGGGCGTGCTCGAGGGCGCCTCCGACCCGCGGAAGGACGGCGCGGCGATCGGCTTCTGAGGCCGAAGCGGCCCCCTGCACACGCTGTGCAGGGGGGTTATATGACTGATATAACTAATCAATCTGAAAAACCGGCCGCGGCGAGGCCGGCCGGCGCGCGAGCGGAGCGCGAAGGGCCGCGCCCTCCCTCGGGAGGGCGCTTCGGAACGACTGATCCTCGCGGTTTATGGCGCCATGAACCCCTACGGTTGCGCAGCTTGCGCCGTCGCGATGCGCCCTCCCTTGGGGGGAGGGAGGGCGCGACCCGGGCTTGTCGCCCGGGCCAAGGGTCGAGCGGGGAGCGCGGCGCCTCCGCCCGGCCGGTTCCGGAAGGCCGCCTTCCGCTTTACCGCCTCCTGAACGGCTCATGGCAGGCGACGCAGGTCTCCGCGACGCGCTCCGCCGCCTCCAGCGCCGCCGCCTCGCCCTCCGCCGCGGCGAGGCGGGCTGCGGCGGCGGCGAGGTCGTCGGTCATCGCGTCGAACCGGGCGCGATCCTCCCAGAGGAGCGCCGCCGCCTTGCCCCCTTCGGAGCCGGGCGGGAACTGCAAGCGCATCGCCTCCGCCCCCGCCTCCAGCGCCCCGGCGGCGCGGGAGACGAGCGCGGGGCTGTAAGGCAGAACGCCGATCCGCACCGCGCCGAGCGCCTTCATCGCGTCGTCCATGTCCTTCATTCCCGCCTGCCGCCGCTCCACCAGCGCCTCGAGCGCGAGGGCCGGGGAGGCGAGCGCGAGCGCGGCGGCGAAGGCGGGCGCCCTCATTCGATCCCGTTCGCGGCCTGAACGGCGCGGACGAAGGCGATGATCGTCTCCGTCTCTTCCGGCCCCACGCCGGGCTGCGGCGGCATGTCCCCGAAATTCCAGTGATGGGCGCGAACGCCCTGGGAGATCGCGAGGCGGAACGCGTCGTCCGCGTGATGCGAGGGCTCATAGATCCGGTCGATCAGCGGCGGCCCGCCCGCCCCGCCCGAACCGTCCCGCCCGTGGCAGGTCGCGCAGGCTTCGTTGAAGGCGAGCCGCCCCGCCTCCGCCGCGGGGGAAAGGGGCGGGACGACATATGAATTCTCATAGGCGTCGCGGGCGCTCTTCTGGTCGTTGCTCGTGCTCCAGAAGAGCCAGGCGGCGAAGATCAGCGCGCCCGCCAGAATCCAGAACGCATAGCGGCCCATGAGCGGCCCTCCTTCCATCCCGCCGCAATGAGCCGCCTTGCGCCGCCGAGGTCAAGCCGGCTCCCGCCCCTTGACGCCGCCGCCGAAGCGCGGAACGTCCCCGCAACGAAAAGCGAGGGAACGACATGACGCAGAACCACAAGCGAATCGCCGTCATCGCGGGGGACGGGATCGGCAAGGAAGTCGTCCCCGAGGGCCTCCGCGTGCTGGAGGCGGCGGCGAAGCGGCATCAGCTCGACCTCCGCTTCGACGAGTTCGACTTCGCCTCCTGCGACCATTACGCGAAGCACGGCGCGATGATGCCGGAGGACTGGAAGGCGCGGATCGGCGGGCATGACGCGATCTTCTTCGGCGCCGTCGGCTGGCCGGCGACCGTGCCGGACCACATCTCGCTCTGGGGCTCGCTCCTGAAGTTCCGGCGCGAATTCGACCAGTATGTGAACCTCCGCCCCGCCCGGCTCATGCCGGGCGTCCCCTCCCCGCTCGCGGGGCGCAAGGCCGGGGATATCGACTTCTGGATCGTGCGGGAGAATACGGAGGGCGAATATTCCTCCATCGGCGGCCGCATGTTCGAGGGGACGGACCGCGAGATCGTGATGCAGGAGACGGTGATGAGCCGCGTCGGCGTCGACCGCGTGCTCCGCTACGCCTTCGACCTCGCCTCAAGACGCCCGCGCAAGCGCCTGACCTCGGCCACGAAATCCAACGGCATCTCCATCACCATGCCCTATTGGGACGAGCGGGTGGAGGCGATGGCGGCGCACTATCCCGGCGTGGCGTGGGACAAGTATCACATCGACATCCTGACCGCCCATTTCGTCCTGAATCCGGACCGGTTCGACGTCGTCGTCGCCTCCAACCTCTTCGGGGACATCCTCTCCGATCTCGGCCCCGCCTGCACCGGGACCATCGGCATCGCCCCCTCCGGCAACATCAACCCGGAGCGGGATTTCCCCTCGCTCTTCGAGCCGGTCCACGGCTCGGCGCCGGACATCGCCGGGCAGGGAATCGCCAATCCAGTCGGGCAGATATGGGCCGGCGCGATGATGCTGGATCATCTCGGCCACAGGGAGGCCGCGGCCGACATCGTCGCCGCGATCGAGCGGGTCCTGGCGGAGCCGGCGCTCCGCACGCGCGATCTCGGCGGGCGGGCCTCGACCGTCGAATGCGGGAAGGCGGTGGCGGAGGCGCTGGGCTGAACCGGCGCCTCAGCCGGCGAAGACGCGCCTCAGCGCCTCGCGGTCGATGGCCCTGACGACGAGCCCCTCCGGCTTCACCGTCGGCGCGTCCTCCCCCGC
>JAUHWJ010000089.1 GCA_030424705.1 Alphaproteobacteria bacterium
TGTCGCCGCCGTGGAGGTCCGCCCCCGCGCCCGTCTCCAGCATGATCCGCCGCAGGGTCATTCCGCCCGCTCCACGTCGAAGGAGACCGAGACGACGGCATTGGCGACGATGGTCGCCCCCGTGGCGGTCGGCGCCCTGAGCCCGCCCTCCACTGCTTCGACCGTCACGACTCCATAGGGCGCCATCGCCGCCACCGCCGGAAGGTCCACCGAAGCCGCCCCCGGCACGCCGACGCGGATGTCAACCAGCATCGCCTCCTTCGGAAAGCCGAGCGCGTCCGCCACGGTGAGGCCGTTCCGGTGCAAGGCGTCCGCCACCGCGCGGCGGGCGGCCTTGGTCGCATCCTCCCCGCGCAGGTCCGTCCCGGTTCCGAACTCGACGGCGAGTTGTTTCTTCATGCCATCCTCACTTCGCGGCCCTTACTTCGCCGTCGCCACGTAAACCCCGTCCCAGTCCGCCGGCGGCGGGTTCTGGCGATATTCCGCGATCCGCTCCAGGAACACCTCCACCAGCCCCGCCGGCGAATAGGCGTCAAGCTCATAGGTCGCCGCCCGGCGATAGGCGGCCTCCGCCCGGTCCCAGTCCTGCGCCTTGTAGGCCGCCATCCCCTCCGCCACCGCGTCGCGGAGCGCGAGATAGGTGGGGTCGCCCAGCATGTCCGCCTCCCCCGCCACGGTCCAGATCGTCTCGGGCCGGCTCCGCCCCTTCACCGCCACCGCGTCGATCTCGATCAAAGCGAAGGCGTGGGAGACGCCCTTCGCCGTGTTGTTGCCGATGCAGTTCCAGAGCCCGTATTGCTTCGTGATCCCTTCGAGGCGGGAGGCGAGGTTCACCGCGTCGCCGATGCAGGAATAGTCGAGCCGCATCTTCGAGCCCATGGCGCCGACCGCGCAGGGCCCCGTGTTCACGCCCACGCCGATGTCGATCTCCGGGAAGCCGAGCGTCACGAACCGCCGGTTGATCTCCACAAGCGCGTTCTTGAACTGGAAGAGCGCCAGCGTCGCCTGCTCCATGTGCAAGGGCGATTTCCGCGGCGCGTTCCAGAAGGCCATGATCGCGTCGCCCATATACTTGTCGATCGTCCCCGAATTGCGGATGATCACGTCCGTCAGCGGCGTCAGGAACTCGTTGATGAAGAGGATCGTCTCCTGCGGCGTCATCTTCTCCGTGATGGTGGAGAATTTCCGCACGTCGCAGAACATGATGGAAAGGTCGCGCTGGTCCCCGCCCGGGGTGAGATATCGCTCCGGGTCCTCCGCGATCTCGTCGATCACGTCGGGCGACATGAAATGCGCGAACTGGTTCTTCACCGCCCGCTTGTCCCGGTCCGCCCGGACATAGTTGTAGACGGTCAGCGTCCCCCAGGGGAGGAACACGCCGAGCGCGGGGTAGACCGGGCCGAGCAGGAACCCCGAAAGGTCGAAGGCGAACCACGAGGCGGAAACGACGCCGACCGCCCCCACCGCCGCCGCGACGCCGGCGAGCGCCGTGCGGTTATAGGCGAGGAGGAGCGAGGCGATCGCCCCCATCAGCAGGATGAAGAGCCGCTCCGCCCCCGTGCCCCAGTCGGGCTGCGAGATGAAGACGGGTTCCGAGAACCGCTCGATCTCCGCGTCCAGCTCCGCGATCTTCGCCCGCGCCGCCTCCGCCTCCTCGCCCGTCAGCTGCTGCAGCGCCTCGGCCAGCTCGTCCCGCCAGGCGATCCGGTCGGTGCGGAAGAACTCGGAGATGATCTGCTCCGCCAGCTCCGCATGAACGTTCACCCCCGCCGCCGCCGGCTCGAACGGCGTCGCCACGAGGTCGAGGAGGCCGGGCGCCGAGGTGCCGATGAAGATCACCTTGCCGGCGACCTTCGCCGCCACCTCCTCCGGGATCTCGTCCGCGAGGATGTCGGCGGCGGAGACGACGCGCTCCTTCCGCTCCACGCTGTTCCCGGAATAATAGACATAGAGCCCGCCATCGGCCTCGACCGGAATCTCCATCGGCCCGACGCGCATGGAGGCGATGCCCGCGCCCGTCGCCCCCAGCTCCCCGCTCGCGTCGTTCGACTTGACGAGGATCGAGCCCGCCTGGAAGCCGACGCGGATCGCCTCCAGCGCCAGCGTCGGCACGATCTGCTCCTCCACCCGCGTCAGGAGCGGCACGCGGCGGATCACGTCCGCCCGCTCCGAGCCGAGCGAGAAATTGCCGACGCCGGAGGCGGAATGGCTGAGGATCGGAAGGTTCACGTTGGCGGAGGCGAAGGCCGGGATCGCCGGCCGCGGGTCCGAGCCCGACCATGAGATGCCGGCGCGCGTCGGCGGGCGGGAGCCCGAAGGGTCGTTGTTCAGCACGACGCCGAGCACGACCGGGCTCTCCGCGATCGCCGCGCCGAAAACCGCGTCATGGTCCCGCAGCGTCTGGTCGAGCCGCGCCTCGGCGTTCGGATCGTATTTCCGCCAGCTCTCCACCACGCGCGCAGGGGAGGTCCTGTCCGGCTCCGCGAAGACGACGTCATAGGCGATGGAGATCGCGCCGAGCTGCGTGAGCCGCCGCGTCAGCTCCGCCATCTCCGTCCGCGGCCACGGCCATTGCCCGAGCGCCTGGAGGCTCCGCACGTCGATATCGACGACAAGCACCGGGGCGGAAGGGTCCACCTGCCGCGGCTTCAGCCGCTGATACTGGTCGAAGGCCGCCTCGTTGATCGCCCGGAGCCCGGTCGGGTTCCAGACCTGGAGGCCGAGGATCATGGCGGTCGCGATCAGGCCATAGACGAAGGGCGCCCAGCGGAAGTCCGTGCGCCGCCGATGCGTCATCTTCCGCGTCTTGCGGCGGAGCCTGCGCCATACGCGCCAGAGCCGGTATGGATTGCGCCATTTCATGAAGCCGCGAAGCCCCCCTTCCGCTCCGCAAACCTATCGCCGCCGCCCCGGCCGCGCCAGAGCCGGAAGCGCCCCGCCCGCCGGATGCGCCCATAGAGGGCGCGCATGGTGAAGATCCGGTTGAGGCGCGGGCCGGGCGCTCGCGGATGCAGCGCCTTCGGCGCGGCGCGAACCGCGCGGCCAACCGGCTCCGACTGATGGACGTCTCCGCCGATCGGCCGCCTCTGGCGCGCCCGGCAAAGGCGTATGAAGATCATGGACTCTTACTATGACCGAGGGATCGGCGAGGGGCAGACCAGCTCCTTACGATACCGGCGGAACAGCTTCCTCCTGTTCAGCTCCGCGCCTTCACGCCTCAGCACGATTCGCCGGCGCCAATAGCCGAAGCGACGCCGCTTGCTCTGCGGCGCGTGCTGAAGAAGGAATAGGCCGCTACTCCTCTCCGATCCGTGCGGCGTAGCGCCGTTCGAACCAGTCGGAGAGGACGGGCGGCAGGCGGTTGCCCATGAAGATCATCGCGGAGAAGAGGAAGGGGAAGGTGAGCGCCCCGCGCCGCTTCTCCGCCGCCCGGAGGATCAGCCGCGCGGCCCGCCCGGCGGAGACCTCGAAGGGTTTCGGGCCGTGGTGCTGCGCGCTCATCGGCGTCGTCACGAAGCCGGGGCAGACGACCGTGACGGAGACGCCCCTCGCCCGGAGACCGGAGCGGATCGCCTGCCCGTAGGCGCGGACGCCGGCCTTCGCCGCGCTGTAGGAGGGGAGGTCCGCCGAAGGGCGGATCGCGGCGATGGAGGAGACGAGGGCGATGCGCCCCGCGCCCCGCGCGATCATCCGCGGCATGAGCGGCTCGACCGTCGCGATCATGCCGAGGAGGTTCGTCTCGATCACGAAGCGGGCCTGCCCTTCGGGCTCCGGCAGCCCGCCCCGCGCGACCCCGGCGTTGGCGACGAGGAGGTCGACGGGCGCGCGGTCGTCGAAGTCCAGCAGGCGGGCGTGGAGCGTCGCGGCGTCGCGGAGGTCGATCTTCGCCGTCTCGGCGGCTGCGCCCTTCGCCCGCGCCGCTTCCGCCGCTGCCTCCAGCCGCTCCTCGTTCCGGCCGATCAGGAGGAGCGTGACGCCGGGCCGCGCGGCCTCAGCCGAGAGCGCCGCGCCGATCCCGCTCGAGGCGCCGGTGATGACGATAGAGCGGATCATGCCGCCGCCTCCCGTCGCGGCCAAGGCGGCGGCGCGAGCATCCGCGCCGCCATCGCCGCCGCGCCAGGCTTCACGCCCTCGCCGTCGAACCCGCCGGGAAGCTGGATCGACGCCGCGAGCGCCCGCAGGAGAAGGTCGAGCCGCCCCGGCTCGGGCGCTGCGGCCTCCCGCCAGAACCGGTCCAGCCCGTGCTGGAAGGTCAGGTCCGGCAGGTCGTAGATCGCCGTTCCGAGGGCGATGACCGGCGCGCCGGCGCGGAGGGCGGAGAGGCCCACTGTGGAATTCGCGACCACGACGCCCGCCGCGCGCGGCAGCATCGCGTCGAGATTCCCGCCGTCGAGATAGAGGCAGCGAGCGGAGACGCCGGCCTCCTGCGCCACCGCCTCGATCTTCCACCGCCATCCGGCCCAGAGATGGTCGAGCGGATGCACCTTCACCACCAGAAGCGCCTCCGCCGACGCATGGGCTGCGAAACTGCGGATCGCCCGCTCCATCAGGGCCGCGACTCCCCCTGGCGGCGCGTGAAGACGCATCTGGAAGTCCGCGTCGAGCTGGAGCGGGAGGTGGAAAACCGGCCCCTCATGCGCCGCGATGCGCGCCTCCGCCGCCCTCAGGGCGCGTGCGCGGGCGGCGGCGCGCAGGAGCTTGTTCCAGATCCAGCCGGACCATTCCGTGACAGGATGGTCGGGCGAATGGCGGCGGTAGTGCGGGAACATCGCCCAGGAGGCGAGGAGGTTGGCGAGGTTGAAGGCCACGTCCTTCGCCGCGTATTCCACGAAGCTGGCGGCGAAGCGCGGCGCGGAAAGCTCCGGCGCGCCCTCCGCCAGCGCCGCGATCCCGGCCCAGTCCCGCGGGAAGCGGCTGCGCCCGCCCGTGCCGTCCGGCTCCAGCGTCAGCCAGCCGGGGCGGAGGTAGCCCAGTTCGACCACATGGACGCGGAGCCCAAGGGCGCACGCCGCCTGCGCCGCCTCGTCATGGAGGCGCCGCCCGTCCCCCAGCATGGCGATGTCCGTCGCGCCCTCCGCGCGGAGGAAAGCCTCCAGCCAGCCGCGCCATTCGTCCTGCCGCCCGCGGAAGGGGACGGCGCCGGGCCCGCGCCAGAACAGGCGGTCCCCCGGGCAGAAGAGAACCCGGCGGACTTCGGAGCCCGTCCGCCGCAGGGCGGCGGCGAGTTCGGTGAAGAATTCGGAGTAGGGCCCCTGCAGCAGCACGAAGACCCGCCCCCGCCCGTCCGTCTCCATCCAGCGCCCTTCCCTCGGCCCGGCCCCGCGCTTGCCCTCTCGGGCCCGAACATGCAAGAGGCGCGAGTGGGCGGGGAGAGGCGGAAGACGTGACGGAGCGGCGGAATTTCCTGTTCCTGCAGGGGCACCATTCCCGGTTCTGGGTCGAGCTGGCCGACGCGCTCCGGGCGGAGGGGCATGGCGTCGGCAAGGTGCGCCTCTCAGGGCAGGACATCGTCTACTGGCCGCGCCTCAGCGCCCGCTCCTATCGCGGGCCGAAGGCCGGCTGGCGCGCCTGGATCGAGGCGCATATGGCGCGCGAGGGCGTCACCGACGTGCTCTATTACGCGGACCGGCATCCGTGGAATGTCGACGCGCTGGCGGCGGCGAAGGCGCTCGGCATCCGGGCCTGGACGCTCGAGTTCGGCTATCTCCGGCCCCACTGGCTGACGCTGGAGCCGGAGGCGATGGGAGCCTTCTCCCGCTTCCCGAAGGATCCGGAGACGATCCGCCGGCTCGGCGCGCCGGGCGGGGACGACCCGCTGGCCGACGAGGCGCGCTATCCGACCGGTTTCTTCTCCGAGGCGATGGCGGATATCGGCATGTTCGCCTCGACCATCGCTTTCTGGCCGCTTTATCCGCATTACCGGCTCGACCTGCCCTATACGCTGGTCACCCACTATGCCTGCTGGATCGCCGCGCTCCTGCGCGAAGGGCGGGAGGAGCGGGCCGCGCGGGCGGTGCAGGCACGCTGCGCGGAGCCGGGGGCGGATTACACGCTCTTCGCCATGCAGCTGGCGCAGGACTACCAGATCCGCGCCTCCTCTCCCTATGACGACTATGCGGACATGATCGCTGAGATCCTCGACTCGATGGCGAGGGCGGCGCCCGCGTCCCGTCGTCTGATCGTGAAGATGCATCCGCTCGACAGCGACTGGCGCGGCTGGCGGCGCAAGGTGCCGGAGATGGCGCGGGCGCGGGGTCTCGGCGACCGGGTCGACCTCATCCGCGGGGGCGATCTCGGCGTGTTGATCCGTCATGCGCGGAGCGCGGTGATGGCGAATTCGACCGTCGGGCTGCATTGCCTGAAGGAAGGCGTGCCGGTGAAGACGCTCGGCTCCGCCGTATACGACATTCCGGGATTGACCCATCAGGGGACGCTGGACGCGTTCTGGTCGGACCCCGAGCCGGTGGACCGGGCGCTCGATGCGGATTTCCGCCGCGCGCTGGCGCGGGAGATTCAGATCAAGGGCTCTTTCTTTCAGAAGGAGGGCCGCCGGCGCGCCGTGGCGGAAGCGGCGGAGCGGCTCACGCGCCGGCCCTTCCCCGACTGGGCGCGCTGACCGCCGCGCATCAGCGCATCGCCATGTTCTCCTCATGCGCGGCGATGGCGTCCGCTATGTTCTCGTAATAGGTCATCTTCCCGTCTTCGAGCACCGCACCCGCCTGGCAATAATCGGTCAATGTGCCCATCGAATGGGAGACCATGATAACGTCCGACTTCGAAAGCCGGTCGGCGAAGACGGCACGGCATTTCTTGCGGAAATTGGCGTCGCCTACCGCTGTCGTCTCGTCCACGAGATAATAGTCGAAGGCGATGCCCATCGAAACACCGAAGGCGAGGCGCGCCTTCATCCCGCTCGAATAGGTGTTCACCGGCAGGTAGAGCGCCTCCCCCAGCTCGGAGAAGTCGGCGACATAGTCGATAAGCGTCTCCACGTCGCAGCCGTAGATGCGGGCGACGAAGCGGACATTCTGCGCGCCGGACAGCATGGCGTGAAAGCTGCCAGCGAAGCCGAGCGGCCAGGAGACCGTGCCGTACCGGACGATGCGGCCCTCGTCGGGCTCGACAGTGCCGGCGATCATATTGAGCAGGGTGGACTTTCCCGCCCCGTTGCGCCCAAGGAGGCCAAGGCTCCGCCCGCGCGGGATGGTCAGCGTCACCCC
>JAUHWJ010000090.1 GCA_030424705.1 Alphaproteobacteria bacterium
GGGCCGACGAGGATTCGGCCCCGCCGCGCGCCCTCGCCGCCTGACGCGCCTCTCCGGGCCCCGCCGCGCGGCGGGGCCCTTCCATGCATATGAGGGGCGCCACTCGTCAGCCGGAGGCGCAGGCGCGCCTCCGGCCTTCCCGCAGGCCGCGAGGCCCCGCGCGCCGGCCCTTGACGCCGGATGCAGGGCCGGCGCACCCTCTTCCATGAAAATGGATGGACCCCGCCGATGACCCTCGCCGATCCCTCCGGCTGGTTCCGCTTCGAACCCGTCAGCCCCGGCCTTACCCTCATCACGGAGCCGCACGCCCACCGCTTCTTCCGCGCGAACCTGTGGCTGATCGAGGGAGCGGAGGACCGGCTTCTTATCGATTGCGGGAACGGGCTCGCGCCGCTCGCGCCCCTGCTTCCGCAGGATAAGCCGCTCGCCGCGCTCGTCACTCACGCCCATGTCGATCATGTCGGCGCGCTGCACGAATTCGCCGTCAGGCTCGGCCCGGCGGAAAGCGCGGCGGCGCTGGCGACGATGGAGGACGGGGCGACGCTCGCGCCGCTCCTCCGCGACCATCCCGAACCCGTCAGCCGCCCGCCCTCGCCCGGCTGGTCGGCGCAGGATTTCCGCCTACGCCCCGCCCCCCTCACGCGCGCGCTCCGCGAGGGGGATCGCGTCTCCGCCGCCGGCCATGACTTCGCGGTGCTGGCTCTGCCCGGCCATTCCCCGGATTCCATCGGGCTCTGGGACGAGGCGCAGGGCCTCCTCGTCACCGGCGACGCGCTCTATGAGGGCGGGCTGGTGGACGACCTCCCGCATTCCGACAAGGCCGCCTATCGCCGGACGATGGAGCGGCTGATGGGCTTCGAGCCGGCGCTGGTCCTCCCCGGCCACGGCGCCCCGCTCGATGCGCGGCGGATGCGGGAAATCGCCGCCGGATGGCTCGAGGGCGGCAGGTGAAAAAGTTAATTTCTCAAAAAATGTGTAATGGATTCAACGAAATTAGGCGGATATCCATGGAAATCCCGCCTCAGGAGAGCCCGTCCCGCTCCAGCCGCTCGGCGTCCATCGCCTGCCTGATGCGCTCCAGGGCGGGCATGACCGCCGCCACCCGGTCCGGCTCGACGACCTGCGAGAGCTGGAGGATGTCCGGCGCGATGGAGAGGATCGCCTCCTCGCGGAAGGCCCGCCCCGCCTCCGTGATCCAGACCCGCTTCGAACGCCCGTCCGCCGGGTTCGGCCGCATCTCCACCAGCCCGCGGGAGACAAGGCCGGCGAGCGTGTGGCTCATCGTCGTCTTCGGCACCTGGAAGGCGAGGGAGAGCGTCATCGGCGTCTGCCCGTCCCTCACCCGGATCAGGTGGTTGAGCACCGTGAAGTGGGAGACGGTCACCCCCGGCGACAGCCGCCCCTCGAACACGGCGCGGCTGAGCTGGTTGATGATCCCGACCTCGTTGAAGAAGCCGAAATAGAGCCGGACGATCTCCTCAGGCGTCACGCAATCTCGTCTCCAGCGGCCAGCGCGGGGTGCGCGGGGTTTCCGGCCCGTAGCCGAGCCGGCCCAGCATCTGAACCGTTTCGCCCGGCTTTGCCAACAGCGCATGCGCCGCCTCGTAGTGCGGGGCCATCTCCGGAAACTCCTGAAGCGACTGGGAGACGGGATGGAGCGCCAGCCCCAGCCCCGTCGTCGCAAGGTTCAGCCGCAGCCACCGCCGCCCCGCCGCGATCTGGTCCGCCCGCGAATTCCCCGCCGTCGTCACCACCGCATAGGCCTGCGTCGCCGCCAGCATCTCCCGATAGATGTCGACCCCGATGGCGAATTCCTGGCTCGTCTGGTCCATCTGCCCCTCGCGGGTCATCATGCCGACAAGCTGCAGGCTCTCGAAGAACGGCCCGCCAAGGTCGATCCCGTCCGGGTTGGCCTCGATCTCCGCCTTCCCCATCCGCATCAGCTCCACGCTCTCCCTGAAAGTCCGCGGCGTCATGACCTCGACCATCCACGCATCCCAGGTCAGCTTCCGGAGCGCGGCGACCCGCTCCGCCTCCATAATGACCTCCGCCAGCGAGGCGAGCGCGGAGGCGGCCTCCGCAGGCACCGCGCGCGCCTCGAACGGCTCCTTGCAGGACCGCCGGTCCATCACATGCGCGAAAAGCGGGTCCCCCGCGCCCCCCTCCACAAAGGTCGCCACCGCAACCGGCCCCTCTTCCCCCTGCGGAAAGAGATCGAACGAAACCGCATGCCCCGTCTCCCCCGCCGCGACGGCGAGGAGTTCGAGGAAGCAGCCCATGCCGATGGTCAGCTGCCGGTCGTAAGGGTCCGTCTCCGGCAGGTCGCGGGACTTGTCGCGCCAGATCGCGATCTTCCCCGGCTCCCTGAGGTCCGCCTCCCAGGGCTGCCGGTTATGCGGGTTGGGCGCGAGGATGGCGTAGGAAAGCGCGCGCATCCGCGGCTCCTCGTAGCCACCGGCCGCGTCCCACGGCGCGAGCGCCTTCGCGGGCGTCCGGGTGGCGAGGAAGGCGCCGGCCGATCCGGCGGCGAGGACGACACCGCCGCCGAGAAGGCGGAGGAAGGTGCGGCGGGTGGACATGAGGCAGCCTCCATATCGTGCGATTTTGCACTACATAGTGCAAATCGGAACGACCTTCAAGGCCGGCCGCACTCCCTGCTTGACAATTCCGCCAGCCCGCGAAACGATTTTACCAGACGGTCAAATTCAAGCTGAGCCAATCCGGGGCGGTAGCCAGATGCCGAACACGCCTTCCACGCCCGGCCTCGCCGCAGGGCGCCTGCCTGCCGAAGCCATCGCGGAGAACTTCGCGGACCTGCACCCGCCGCTGACGCCGCACGAGGCGGCGGTGGCGGCGGATCGCTGCTATTTCTGCCATGACGCGCCCTGCATCACGGCCTGCCCGACCTCCATCGACATCCCGCTCTTCATCCGCCAGATCGCGACCGGCACGCCCGAGGCGGCGGCGAAGACGATCTTCGAGCAGAACATTCTCGGCGGCATGTGCGCCCGCGTCTGCCCGACGGAGACGCTCTGCGAGGAGGCCTGCGTGCGCGAGGCGGCGGAGGGAGAGCCGGTGCAGATCGGCCGGCTCCAGCGATTCGCGACCGACGCGCTGATGGCGAAGCCGCATCCCTTCGCCCGCGCGCCGGAGACCGGAAAGCGCGTCGCCGTCGTCGGCGCCGGGCCCGCGGGCCTCGCCTGCGCGCATCGGCTCGCGATGAAGGGCCACGCCGTCACGATCTATGACGCGAAGCCGAAGCCGGGCGGGCTCAACGAATACGGCATCGCCGCCTACAAGACGGTCGGCGAGTTCGCCCAAGCCGAGGTCGAATGGCTGCTCGGGATCGGCGGGATCGGGATCATCAACGGAAAGCGCCTCGGCGCCGACCTCTCGCTCGACGCGCTGAAGGCCGAATATGACGCCGTCTTCCTCGGGATCGGGCTCGCCGGTGTCAACGCCCTCGGGATCGAGGGCGCGGAGGACGCGGTCGCCTTCATCGCCGCCTTGCGGCAGGCGGAGGACAAGACGGCGCTCCCTGTCGGGCGCAACGTCGTCGTAATAGGCGGCGGCATGACGGCGGTGGACGCCGCGGTGCAGGCGAAGAAGCTCGGCGCCGAGACGGTGACGCTCGCCTATCGCCGGGGCCGCGAGAAGATGAACGCGAGCCGCTGGGAGCAGGACCTCGCGGCGACCTCGGGCGTCCGCATCCTCGCCAACGCCGCGCCGAAGGGCCGGGCGGAAGGCGGGATCGTCCTCGCCATGACGGCGGACGGGCCGGAGGGCCTGAAGGAGACGGGGGAGACGATCACCCTCGAAGCCGACCAGATCCTCGCCGCCATCGGCCAGAAGCTCGACGCCGCCTTCGGCCTCGCGACAGAGGGCGGGAAGATCGCCGTCACCGGCGCCGGCCGCACCTCGCTTTCCGGCGTATGGGCGGGGGGGGACTGCGCGACCGGCGGAGACGACCTGACCGTAACCGCCGTCGCCGAGGGGCGGGACGCGGCGGAGGACATTCACGCCACGCTCACTTCGTGAACCGCAACCGTGTATACTGTCGCGGCGCGATAGGAAGGGGAGGCCGACATGGCGGACACGGACGAGGCGGTAGCGAACCACTACACGACAGGATCGCTCCTTGAGCGGATCAAGGCGGGCCTCGCAGCGCTCGGCGCCGATCCTGAAAGCCCGAAGCCCGAAGACCTCAAGCCGGTCGACGAGTTCCATATCGGCGGCGTGCAGGCGACGAAGGACCTCCTCGCGCAGGTGGAAGTGCCCGCTGACGCGAGGGTTCTGGACATCGGCTCGGGCCTCGGCGGCGCGGCGCGACTGATGGCGACGAACTTCGGCGCCAAGGTCACCGGCGTTGACCTAACCCCGGAGTATGTTGAAACGAGCCGTGCTCTTTCCGCCCTCGCCGGGGTCGACGGCGTCGAGTTCATCCACGGCAGTGCGCTCGACCTGCCCGTCGATAGCGGCTCCTACGATCTCGCGACGCTCTTTCATGTCGGCATGAACATCGCCGACAAGGCGACGCTGATGCGGGAGGCGAAACGCGCGCTCCGCCGCGGCGGCTTCTTCGCGGTCTACGAGGTTATGCAGGTGCCCGGCGGCGGCGATCTGCCCTATCCATTGCCTTGGGCGGAGACGCCGGACTTCTCCTTCACCGCGACGCCGGATGAGTACGTCGCCGCCGCCGAGGCGGCCGGCTTCAAGGTGGTCGCCAGCCGCGGGCGCCGCGAATTCGCGATCGCTTTCTTCGAGAAGTTCCGCGCCGCGCTCGCCGCCTCCGGGCCGCCGCCGCTCGGCCTTCACCTCCTGATGGGCGAGACCGCCAAGCAGAAGGTCGCCCACATGCTCAAGTCGATCACCGAAAATAGGATTGAGCCGACCGAGCTAATCTTGCGCGCCGCCTAGGAGAGACCCATGGCCAGCCTCGCTTCCGACTTCCTCGGGATCAAGTCCCCCAACCCGTTCTGGCTCGCCTCGGCCCCGCCGACCGACAAGGAATACAACGTCGTCCGCGCCTTCAAGGCGGGCTGGGGCGGCGTGGTGTGGAAGACGCTGGGGGAGGCGGGGCCGCCCGTCGTCAACGTCAACGGCCCGCGCTACGGCGCCGTCTGGGGGGCGGACCGGCGGCTCCTTGGCCTCAACAACATCGAGCTCATCACCGACCGGCCGCTGGAGGTGAATCTCCGCGAGATCAAGGCGGTGAAGGCCGCCTGGCCCGACCGGGCGATGATCGTCTCCATCATGGTCCCCTGCGAGGAACAGGCATGGAAGCGCATCCTGCCGCTCGTGGAGGAGACGGGGGCGGACGGGATCGAGCTGAATTTCGGCTGCCCGCACGGCATGAGCGAGCGCGGCATGGGCTCCGCCGTCGGCCAGGTGCCGGAATACATCGAGATGGTCGCCCGCTGGTGCAAGCAGACGACGCGGATGCCCGTGATCGTGAAGCTGACGCCGAACATCACCGATATCCGCTACCCCGCCCGCGCCGCGAAGAAGGGCGGGGCGGACGCCGTCTCGCTCATCAACACCGTCTCCTCGATCACGGCGGTGGACCTCGATTCGTTCAGCCCTGAACCTTCCATCGACGGGAAGGGCTCCCACGGCGGCTATTGCGGCCCCGCCGTGAAGCCCATCGCGCTCAACATGGTGGCCGAGATCGCGCGGGACCCGGAAACGGCCGGCCTCCCCATCTCCGGCATCGGCGGGGTGACGACCTGGCGCGATGCCGCGGAGTTCATGGCGCTCGGCGCCGGGAACGTGCAGGTCTGCACCGCGGCGATGACCTACGGCTTCGCCATCGTGAAGGAGATGAAGGCGGGCCTTTCCGACTATCTCGACCAGAAGGGGATGAGCCTTTCGGACCTCATCGGGCGCGCCACGCCGAACGTGACGGACTGGCAATATCTCAACCTCGAATACGTCGCGAAGGCGCGGATCGACCCCGACCTCTGCATCAAGTGCGGCCGCTGCTACGCAGCCTGCGAGGACACGTCCCACCAGGCCATCGCGATGAAGCCGGGGCGCGTCTTCGAGGTGAAGGACGACGAATGCGTCGCCTGCAACCTCTGCGTCAACGTCTGCCCGGTGGAGAACTGCATCACGATGGAGCGCCTGCCGGCGGGCGCGGTGGACCCGCGGACGGGCAAGGTGGTGCAGGCCGAACCGGCGAACTGGACGACGCATCCGAACAATCCGGGGGCGGTGGCGGCGGAGTAGAGGGGGGATTCCCTGTTCATAGATGCTAAGCGATGAATTCTGGGCAGCGCTGGCTGCCAACAGCGGTCGGCGCCTAACAAGCGACGAACGCAAGCGGCACGCTGAACAGCACGCAGTGGAATGCCTATTGCGTGTTCTTTACTCCAAGGACGATCGACCGGAATTCAAGAACACCGTCGCCGACCCGCCCGACATTGAATTTATCTCGGAGAACGGCGTTGTAGGTGTCGAGGTGGTCGCAGTAGTTCACGGTCCGGCCCGCAAAGCGACAAAGGCATTTAGGAAGGGACACGCTGTTCCCGGATACTCACACCATTCCGAAATTCCTCGGGAACAACAGCGGTTTGTCTGGAGGGTATCCGAGCAAGACTTAGTAGAAGAGGTCGAGAAGCGCATTCTAAAGAAAAGTGATGGCTTAATTCGATGGCATGAGTCTGCATTCGTAGAAAAATGGCTCCTTATCGCGATAGATCCAAATGACCATGACGCTGATATTTCAGAAATTGAAGGCTGGCTAAATAGAATTCGTCGCACTTAAGATGGATTCGACAGAGTATTTGCATTGACATCAGACTACGATCCAAAATTGAGAAAACCTAGAGCCATAGAGATTAAGCTTATTTAGAGAAATCGAGGACTTGCAGGAGTCCAGATCGATCGATTTCGGTCGATCTCGCCCGATCCGCCCCGCGGATCGGGCTGCGGCCGCCCACCCCGGGGCGGTCGCATTCGCGCCCGCCTGGGCGGCCCCAGCCCGATACAGCCCGAGGCGGCGGCTTGGCGCCCGGCGACCTCCGGCCTTCGCCTCCGGTCGCCCGTCTCGCGCGTCCTTCCACTGGAAGGCCGCTTCCGCGAGCCGGGGGAAGGCGGAGGGCTTCGGCCCTAAGTCCGACCGATCACCCCTCCCACACCACCACCCTGACCGGCGTCGGCCCGCCCCCCGCCGCCGGGTTCA
>JAUHWJ010000091.1 GCA_030424705.1 Alphaproteobacteria bacterium
CGATCCGGCGCTCCGCCCGCGGCCCCGAAGCCGCGCCGCCGGAGACGGACTTCCCCGGCCTCGAACGCTGGCTGCTCGGCGCGGCGATGGAGGAAGGCGACCCGATGCTCCTCATCGAATCCTTCCTCTGGCGCCTCCGCGCCGCGGGCCTGCCGCTCGACCGGGCGAGCTTCCATGTCGGCACGCTCCACCCGCAGATCGCAGGCTACGCCTGGAACTGGCGGGCGGAGGACCGGATCATCGACGAGGTGATCGTCGGGCCCGAGGCGCGCGCGCAGGCCGCCTATCTCCGCAACCCGCTCCACCCCGTCTTCGACCGGGGCGAGACGGCGCGCGGCGACCCGCAGGAGGCGGCGGACCGCGCCCGCTTCCCCCTTTTCGAGGATCTCGCGCCGCAGGGGGTGACCGATTACGTCGCCCGCCCCATCGGCCGCCGCGGGCGGCACTACAACGCCGGCACCTACGCGACCACGCAGGCGGGCGGCTTCACGGCGGCGGAGATCGCGGCGCTAGACCGGCTCTATGACCTCTTCGCGCTTCATCTCGAACGGCACATTTCCGAGCTGATCGCGCGGAACGTCGCCGGCGCCTATCTCGGCGCCATCGCCGCGGGCGAGGTGCTGAAAGGCGCCATCGCCCGCGGCGCCGGGCGCCCGATCCGCGCGGTGATCTGGGTCTCCGACCTTCGGGACTATTCCGGGCGGGCGGACCGGATGGAGCCCGGCGCGGTGACGGCGATGCTCAACCTCTACTTCGGCGCGCTCTCCGGCGCGGTGATGGAGGCGGGCGGCGAGGTGCTGAAATTCGTCGGAGACGGCCTCCTCGCCGTGTTCCCGACCAAGGCGGGCGAGGCCGAGGCGGCGCGCACCGCGCTCGCCGCGGCGCGGGAGGGGCTGGCGCGGGTCGAAGCGCTGAACGCCGCGCCGCCGCCGGAACTCTCCCCCGCCGCGCTGCCGCTCCGGAGCGGGCTCGCGCTCCATCTCGGGGAGGACTTCTTCGGCAATGTCGGCGCGCCGGACCGGCTGGATTTCACCGTGATCGGCCCGGCGGTGAACGAGGCGAGCCGGGTCGAGGCGCTGACGAAGACGCTGGGCCGCCCGCTCCTCCTCACCGAGGCGGTGGCGGCGCTGACCGGGGAGCGGCTGGAGGACATGGGCGCCCACGCCCTCCGGGGCGTCGGCGCCCCGGTGCGCCTTTTCGCCGGCTGAGGCGTTTCAGGCCCGGCAATCCACCAGCGTCTCGAACCCGCCCCACATCATCCGCATCCCGTCGAAGGGCATCTCGCCCATCGCCTCGAAGCGCGGGTCCTTCATCATCTCCGCGAAGGCATGGTCTGCGGTCGCCTTGTCCGGCCATTCCATCCAGGAGAAGACGACGCTCTCCCCCTCCGCCTTCTTCACCGCCATCGGGAAGGACGTGACCTTCCCGTCCGGCACGTCCGCGCCCCAGCATTCGCGCAAGGCGAGGCAGCCGAGATCGCGGAAGATCGGCCAGGCCGCCTCGGCATGGGCGCGGTAGCGCTCGCGGTTCTCGTCCGAGACGGCGAGCAGGAAGCCCGAAACGTAGCTCATTCCTCATCCTCCCTGAGTCGATGACAGGAAGCTTGACGGTGATTTATTTTGATATCAAGTTATTTTCCATGATGGACCCCGCCCTCCCCCTCTCCGCCACCCATGAAGTGCGGGACCGGTGCCTCTGTCTTCATGTCCAGCGCGCCGCGCGGGCGCTGGCGCGGCGCTTCGACGAGGCGCTGCGGCCCTTCGGCCTCACGAACGGGCAGTTCTCCCTCCTGATGTCGCTCAACCGGCCCGAGCCGCCGCGGATCGGAGACCTCGCACCCTTCCTCGCGATGGACGCGAGCACGCTGACCGCCGCGCTGAAGCCGCTCCGCCGCCGCGGCCTCGTCTCCGTGACGGCGGATGCGGAGGACGCGCGCGCCCGCCGCCTCGCGCTGACGGATGCGGGGCGGGAGGCGCTGAAGGCGGCGCTCCCCGCCTGGCGCGCCGCTCATGACGCGCTCGACTCGGGGCTTCCGGAGGATGGGCAGGAGGCCTTGCGAAGCCTTCTCCGGCGGGTCGCCTGAGACTTGCCACTCCGGTCAGCCGCCGGTAGAGCCGGAGACGTGACGCCCTGCCTGGGTCTCCCAAGGCGGCGAAAGCCAGCCTGACGGAGCCGGAGATGCGCCTCACTCCCGAACATTCCCCGCCCGAAGAGGCGCGGCGCCTCTTTCGCATCGCGGGGCCGCTGATCGCCGCCTATCTCGCCGAATACGCAATGTTCGTGACGACGAAACTCGTCGTCGGCTCGCTCGGCGTCGAGCCGCTCGCCGCGGTCGGCCTCGCCGCCTCCCTCGCGCATGAGGGCATGGTAATCATGATGGGCGTCCTCTCTGTCACCGGCGTCCTCGCCGCGCAGGCGGAGGGCGCGGGTCGGAAGCAGGAGGCCGGGCACGCCGCGCGGCAGGGGCTGATCACAGCGCTGATCCTCTCAGTCCCCCTCATGGCGCTCGTCTGGAATCTCGGCGCGATCATGCGCCTCGCCGGGCAGGAAGAGGCGGTGGCGGCGGCGGCGGAGCCGTTCCTCCATGCGCTGACGCCTTTCGTGCCGGCCATGCTGCTCTTCACCGCGCTCCGCGATTTCGTCGCCGCGCTTTCCCGTACCGGGCCGATCATGGCGATCACGGTCGCCGCGGTCGGGTTCAACTGGTTGCTGGCGGAGGCGCTGGTGCATGGCCGCTGGGGCGCTCCGGAGCTTGGCGTCGCCGGCGCCGGGCTCGCCACCTCGATCGTCAGCTGGTCGATGCTCGCCGCGCTCGCGCTCTACATCTACCGGAAGCCGGCGCTGCGGGGCTACGGCCTCTTCCGCGCGCGGCTCCGGTTCGACCCGAAGATCATCGCCGTGATCTTCCGCCTCGGCCTGCCCATCGGCGCGATGGTAGGGCTGGAGGCGGGGCTCTTCACCGCCGTCGCGCTCCTTTCGGGCGTGATCGGGGCGGGGATGCTGGCGGCGCATCAGGTGCTGATGGCGTGGATCGGCATTCCCTTCGTCATCGCCCTCGGCATAGCGGAGGCGGGGATGGTGCGCGTCGCCCATGCGGTCGGGAGGGAGGACCCTGCGGGCGCCCGGCAGGCGGGCTTCGTCGCGCTCGGGCTCGGCGCAGGCGCGCTCACGCTCCTCGTCGCCGCGCCGCTCCTGCTGGCGGAGGAGATGACGCGCCTTTTCCTCCCCGCCTCCGCGCCGGGCTTCGACGAGGTCGCGGCGCTGGTGACGCAGATCATGGTCGTCGCCGCGATCTTCCAGGTCTTCGACGGGGCGCAGGCGATCATGGCGCGCTGCCTCCGGGGGCTCAGGGACGCTTATGTGCCGCTCTGGATCGCAGGGTTCTGCTACTGGCCGCTCGGCGTCGGCGGCGGGGCGCTGCTCGCCTTTCCGCTCGGGCTCGGCGGCGCGGGGCTCTGGATCGGGCTGGCCGCCGGCCTGATCGTCGCCGCCTGCCTCCTCACCATCCGCTTCGCGCGCCTTTCCGGGCGGCGGATCGCTCAGGCGGCGGAGCGGGCGCCGGAAGCTGCGGCCTCGTAGACCTCGAGCGTCCGGGCGATCGTGTCCTCCAGCCGGAAGCGGGAGCGGACGAGCGCGCGGCCCGCCATCGCCATGTGCGCCCGCCCGCTTTCGTCGAGGTCGAGCGCGGCGGAGAGGGCGGCGGCGAGCGCGGCCTCGTCCCCCGGCGGAACGAGCCAGCCGCTACCGCCGTGGCGCACGGATTCGCGCGCCGCGCCATGATCGGCGGCGATGACGGGCCGGCCCATCGCCTGCGCCTCGAGGAGGATGCGGGCGGAAAGCTGCGGCTCCGTCGCCGGGGCGACGACGAGGGCGGAGAGCATCAGCGCCGCCGGCATGTCCGCCGCCGGCCCCGCAAGGCGGACGACGTCGCCCGCCCGCGCCGCGGCGATCTCCGCCTCGATCAGGCGCGCCTGCGCGCCCTCCCCCTCTCCGACGATCAGCGCGGTGAAATCCGCCCCCCGCTCCGCCTTGAGCCGCGCCAGCGCGCGGACGAGCAGGCGTCGGTCCTTGCCCGGCGCGATCCGACCGGGGGAGAGGATCAACGGCCGCGCATCCTCTGAGAGCCCCAGCGTCTCCGCCATGCGGAGCGCGCGCATCGGGCTCACCGCCTCCTCCACGAAAAGGGCCATGTCCGCGCCGCGCGGAATGACGACGACCCTCTCCGTCCCGAGCCCGCGCGTCTCGCGCAGCAGTTCGGCGACATGATCCGAGGGTGCGATGACAGGCGCGCCCTCGGCCAGCGCGTCGAAAAGCGGGCGGGCGAGCATCCCCGCCTCCTCCGGCTCGGACCAGGTGGTGACGAAGGCGGCGCCCGTCTCCTCCGCCGCGCGAAGGCCCGCGGCGGCTGCGGCCGCGCTCCGCGCATGGATGAGGTCGGCGCCCTCCGCCCGCGCCAGCGCCGCGACCGCGCGGGCGTTCGAGCGGATGCGGAGCGGGGAGCGGGTGTCGAGATCGAGCCCGACTAGGCTCGCGCCGCTCGACCGCAGGCGAAGGGCGGAGGGCGTCTCCACCGCCGCGATCACGACCCGCGCGCCGGAGCGGACAAGCGCAGCCGCGATCTCGTGCAGCGCGCGCTCCGAACCGCCATGGCCTGGCGGGGGCGCGAGTTCGAGCACGGTCAGCGGTTTCCCCCGCCGCCCCGCCGCGCTACCCTCTCCCGACCCGTCCTCAGCCGCCGCCGGAACCCCCATGAATTCGCCCTCCCGCCTTCAGCTTACCCCAGGGCGCGCCCTCGCCTACCGGAAAACCGAGGCGCGCGGCGCGGGATGTGACAAAGCGGGCGTCGTCTTCCTCGGCGGCTTCCGCTCCGACATGGAAGGGACGAAGGCGCTGGCGCTCGAAGCCTGGGCGCGAGAGGCGGGCCGCGCCTTCCTCCGCTTCGACTATTCCGGCCATGGCGCCTCCGACGGCGCCTTCGAGGAAGGCTGCGTCGGCGACTGGGCCGAGGACGCCTTCCAGGCGCTCACGCGGCTCACCGTCGGTCCGCAGGTTCTCGTCGGCTCCTCGATGGGCGGCTGGATCTCCCTCCTCCTCGCCCGCCGCGCGCCCGAACGCGTCGCCGCCTTTGTCGGGATCGCAGCAGCGCCGGATTTCACGGCGGAGATGGCGACGGAGATGGACGAGGCCGCCCGGGCGGAGATGGCGGAAACGGGCCGCTGGCTCCGCCCCTCCGCCTATTCGGACGAGCCCTATCCGGTCACGCACCGGCTGATCGAGGACGGCGCGGCGCAGTTTGTCCTGAACGCGCCGCTCCGCCTCCCCTTCCCCGTCCGGCTCTTCCAGGGGACGGCGGACGAGGATGTGCCCGTCTCCGTCGCCCTCCGCCTTCTCGACCATCTCGAAAGCCCGGACGCCCGGCTGGTGCTGGTGAAGGGCGCTGATCACCGCTTCAGCGGCCCCGCCGAACTCGCCCTCCTGACCGGCGCGCTCGACGAACTCTGACCGGCCCGCCTTGCGCCGCCGCGCCCCCGCCGCTACCCCGGCTCCACCAAACGGAGGACCGGCATGAACGGCGCAGACTCGCTCGTGAAAACCCTGCTCGCCTCGGGCGTCGACCATTGCTTCGCCAATCCCGGCACGTCGGAAATGCATTTCGTCGCTGCGCTGGACGGCGCGGCGGAGATGAAGTCCGTCCTCGCCCTGCACGAGACGGTGGCGACCGGCGCGGCGGACGGGTTCTTCCGCATCTCGGGCCGCCCGGCGGCGACGCTCCTTCATCTCGGCCCGGGACTCGCCAACGGCCTTTCCAACCTCCACAACGCGAAGAAGGCGCATTCCGGCGTCCTGAACGTGGTGGGCGAGCACGCCCTGCCCCATATCGCGCTCGACGCGCCGCTGACCGCGGATATCGAGGGGATCGCCCGGCCCGTCTCGCACTGGGTCCGCACCTCCCGCTCTGCCGCCGAGGTCGGCGATGACGCGGCGGAGGCGGCAGCGGCGGCGTCTTCCGGCCAGATCGCGACGCTGATCCTGCCCGGCGACACGGCATGGAACGAGGGCGGCCGCCCCGCCGCCGCCATCGCCCGGCCGGAGCCGGAAGCGCCGGAGGCCGAGACAATCGAGGCGGCGGTGAAGATGCTCCGCGAGCCGGGCGCGCTCCTCCTCCTCGGCCCGGGCGCGACCGACGAGGCCGCGCTCCGCGACGCGGGCCGCATCGCCGCGGCGACGGGCTGCGCGCTGATGACCGAATGGTCCAACGCGCGGCTCGCCCGCGGCGCGGGCCGCGTGGCCGTGGGCCGCGTGCCCTATCCGGTCGACCAGGCTCTGGAGGCGCTGCGCCCCTTCCGCCGCATCGTCCTCGCCGGCGCGAAGCCGCCCGTCGCCTTCTTCGCCTATCCGGACAAGCCGGGCGTGCTGACCCAGCCCGGAACCGAGTTCGCGAAAGTCGCGGAGCCCGGCCCCGGAGCCGCCGAAGCGCTCCGCGCGCTGGCGGACGCGCTCGGCGCCCATGACGCGCCAAAGACCGCGGGGCCGGGCCGCCCCGAAATTCCCGCCGGGCCGACCGACCCGAACGGCATCGCCGCCGCGCTCGGCGCGACGATCCCCGAAGGCTGCATCGTGGTGGACGAGAGCGTGACGACCGGCCGCGCCTTCTTCGGCCTCACCGCTGGCGCTCCGCCGCATGATTGGCTCAACAACCGCGGCGGCTCCATCGGCTACGGCATGCCCCTCGCCGTCGGCGCCGCGCTCGCCGGGAAGGGCCGCCCAGTCCTCGCCCTCGTCGGCGACGGCTCCGCGATGTATTCGCCGCAGGCGCTCTGGACGATGGCGCGGGAGGGGCTTCCCGTCACCGTCCTCATCTTCGCTAATCGCAGCTACCGCATCCTGAGAGGAGAGCTCGCCAATGTCGGCGTCTCCAATGTCGGCCCCCGCGCCCTCTCCATGCTAAGCCTCGAGGACCCGGCGATCGACTGGCTCGCCATGGCGCGCTCGATGGGCGTGGAGGCGGAGCGGGTCTCCGAAGCGCCCGCCCTCGCCGCCGCGATCCGCGCGGGGCTCGCCTCGGGCGGGCCGTATCTGGTCGAGGTGATGTGCTGAGGGCGCGCTGACCGGGGCGCGCCACGCCCCGGTCGCCCCGGGATTCAGGCTGCGCTCTTCTGGAAATAGAAGGTCGCGTAGTT
>JAUHWJ010000092.1 GCA_030424705.1 Alphaproteobacteria bacterium
CGAGGGCGGGGCGATCTGGGACGGGCGCTTCTTCCTTGCGGCGCGGGCGGGGGAGAACGGGCTCGTCGCCCCGCTCGGCGAGGCGGGGGCGCGGCGGCTGGCGGAGCTTGCGGAGACCGGGCAATGGCGCGCGCCCGCGCATTGGCGCGCCGCGCCGCAGGCCGCGCGCATCACCACCCCCGCGCTCTGGCGCGGCGAGGCGCTGGCCGCGGCGCCGCTCGCCGGCTGGGGCGAGGGCCTGACGGCGCGGCGCGCCGGCGCGGGCTGGCCGGCGGGCGACCGCGCGGGGTGAGGCGGGGGGCCTTGCCCAAATCCGCCTGAGGATGTCGACAGGAAACCCGCGCTGCGGGCCGGTCAGGCGAAGGCCTGTGAGGCCCCGGATCAGATCCGGAGCCGGGGGCTCCTCACATCTTCCGCTCGACCATCATCTTCTTGATCTCCGCGATGGCCTTGGCCGGGTTCAGGCCCTTCGGGCAGGTCTTCGCGCAGTTCATGATCGTGTGGCAGCGGTAGAGGCGGAACGGGTCTTCCAGGAAGTCGAGCCGTTCGCCCGTCGCCTCGTCGCGGCTGTCGATCAGCCAGCGATAGGCGTGGAGCAGCGCGGCGGGGCCGAGATAGCGGTCTCCGTTCCACCAGTAGGAGGGGCAGGAGGTGGAGCAGGAGGCGCACATCACGCATTCATAGAGGCCGTCGAGCTTCTTCCGGTCCTCGATCGACTGGCGCCATTCCTTCTGCGGCCGGTTCGTCGCCGTCTCCAGCCACGGCATGATGGAGGCGTGCTGGGCGTAGAAATGCGTGAGATCGGGGATCAGGTCCCGCACCACTTCCATATGGGGGAGGGGGTAGATCTTCACGTCGCCCTTGATCTCGTCCATGCCGTAGATGCAGGCGAGCGTGTTGATCCCGTCGATGTTCATGGCGCAGGAGCCGCAGATGCCCTCCCGGCAGGAGCGGCGGAAGGCCAGCGTCGGGTCGATCTCGTTCTTGATCTTGATGAGCGCGTCGAGAACCATGGGGCCGCACGTGTCCATGTCGACGAAATAGGTGTCGATCCGCGGCAGCTCCCCGCTCTCCTCGTTCCAGCGGTAGATGCGGAAGGTGCGGACATTCTTCGCGCCCTCCGGCTTCGGCCAGGTCTTGCCCTTGGTGATCTTGGAGTTTTTCGGCAGCGCGAATTCGACCATGTCGTCCCTGACCCTTCTCTGCTGGACGCCCTGATATAGCAGGCGCCGGGCGGTCAGCCCACAAGCTCCCTCGCCTTGGCGGAGATTTCCGCGGCGCGGGCGCGGAAAGAATGCCGCGCATTCACCTCTTTTGCAAAGGCCCTTCGCGCCGCGCGCCGCTCTTCCCCCTCCGCGAGCGCGGCTTCCACGGCGGCGGGGAAGTCCTCCGCCCGTTCCCAGGCGTGAATCCAGGGCTGGAGATGCTCCGGCGTTCCCGGCACGGCGTCGGAGACGAGCGGCGCGCCCGCCGCCAGCACGTCGAACACGCGGTTGGAGGGGAAGCCGGCGAGGCGCATGTCCCGCCATGTGTCGTTCAGCACGGCGCGGGCGCCGGCGTAATGCCGCCCGAGCTCGGCGTTCGGGATGAAGGCGCCCTTAAGGAGCCGGGCGTGGGCGGGATGCTCCGCCCATCCCGAACCCCAGAGCGAGACGTCGAACCCCGCCGCGGCGGCGAGGTCGAGCGCGGGGCGCCCGCCGCGGCGGTTGTTGCCGACATAGAGGAGGCCTGAAGGGATCGGCTCCACATCCGGGTTCATGATCGCCGGGTCATGCGCCTGGAAGAGCGTGCTCACGCGCTCGCCGATCAGCTTCCGGAGCTTGCGCTTGTGCTTCACCGAGGCGGTGAAGACGTGATGATAGGGCTCCAGCTCATCCGGCTGGATGTTTCCGGGATGCGAGATGATCCACATCAGCGAGACGAGCCCGGGGCGCGGCCGGTAGCCGCCGAAGCCGCGGAGGACGAGCGCGACATCCCCCTCCCGCGAATCGTGGTCCCATATGTCCCGCGTCTCCACCGCCACGTCATGGCCGAGGCCGCGCAGCGCCTCGGCGAGCGAGAGGGCGAAGAAGTAGTCCCCCCACCGGCGCGCGCGGGCGAGGTTCAGTGGCGCGATCTTGATGCGGATGCGCGGCGCGCCCTCATTCACCGGGCGCGCCCGCGATGAACTCCGCCGCGCTCGCCCAGGCGAAGCTCGCATAGAAGCGGGCGGGCCCGTAGCCCTCGATCGTCACGTCGCGGAGCGAGGCTTCGAGCTCCGGCGCGGCGGCGGCGAGGATGCGGCTTTCGGGGTCGAGATTGCGGATGACGACGAGTCCGGTCGGCGCCGCGTCGAAGACCTCGATGGAAAGGTCGGGTCGCAATTCCTGCAGGATCGGCACGAGCTTCCAGACATCGCCGGTCCAGGCCCGAGTGCGCCCCCGCTCCCGCGCCGCCATCGCCGCGTCATAGGGGCAGCAATCGTGAAGGGCGATGACGCCGCCGGGCCCCATCCGCGCTTCGGCGTTCATGAAGTCCCGCAGGAGGAATTCGAAGAGATGCATTCCGTCCAGAAATGCGAAGCCGGGCTTGCGGCCCGTCGATTCGAGAAAGCCCGAGGCGAAGAACTCGTCCGAGGTCATCTGGAAGAGATGGCCCTGCCGGCCCGGAAAGGTCAGCAGCCGCTTGAGGTTGAACGTCGGGTCGACGGCGATGAAATCCCCGCGCGCAAGGGCGAGGGAATTACCGGTGCGCGAGCCGATCTCGAGATAGAGGTCGGGGGCGAGGCTGCGGTGAAGCGCGGAAAGGAGGTCGAAATAGGACGGGCCGGAGGCCCGCTGGAACCCGCTCTCTTCCCCCTCCATCGCCCCGCTCCGCGCCGTGGCGGCGCCCCTGCCCGGAGGCGGGGCGCCGGCTCCTTCAGTAGACGCGCGCCTTCGGCGCGATCTTCTTCAGGTCGATGCCGCCCTCCGCCTCCGTCGTCAGCGGGTCGACATGGACGGGGCGGTAGGAGAGCGTGACCTTGCCGGTCGCCTCGTCCACATGCGCGATTGTGTGCTTGCGCCAGGTCTCGTCGTCCCGCTTCGGGAAGTCCTCATGCGCATGGGCGCCGCGGCTCTCCTGCCGCGCCTCGGCGCCGTAGACGGTCGCCATCGCGTTGGGGAGGAGGTTGCCGAGCTCCAGCGTCTCCATGAGGTCGGTGTTCCAGATCAGCGTCCGGTCGGTCACCTTGATGTCGGAGAACTTGGAATAGACGGAGTCCATCGCCTCGCAGCCCTCCTTCAGCGTCTTGGAGGTGCGGAAGACGGCGGCGTCCCGCTGCATGGTGCGCTGCATTTCGAGCCGCAGCTCCGCCGTCGGCACGGCGCCGTTCGCGTTCCGCGCCGCGTCGAACCGCTCGACGGCGCGTTCGACCGACGCCTTGTTGAGCGGGCGGTTGGGCTCGTCCGGGTTCACGATCTTTCCGGCGCGGATCGCCGCGGCGCGGCCGAAGACGACGAGGTCGATCAGCGAGTTGGAGCCGAGCCGGTTGGCGCCGTGGACGGAGGCGCAGCCCGCTTCCCCCACCGCCATCAGGCCGGGCTGAAGCCGGTCCGGGTCGTCGGCGGTCGGGTTCAGCGCCTCGCCCCAATAGTTCGTGGGGATGCCGCCCATGTTGTAATGGACGGTCGGGAGCACCGGGATCGGCTCCTTGTTCACGTCCACCCCGGCGAAGATCTTCGCGCTCTCCGAAATGCCGGGCAACCGCAGCGCCAGCGTCTCGGGCGGCAGATGGTTGAGATAGAGATGGATATGGTCCTTGTCGGGGCCGACGCCGCGCCCCTCCCGGATTTCGATGGTCATGCAGCGCGAGACGACGTCGCGGCTCGCGAGGTCCTTCGCCGAGGGGGCGTAGCGCTCCATGAAGCGCTCGCCCTCCGAATTCACGAGATAGCCGCCTTCGCCCCGCGCGCCCTCGGTGATGAGGCAGCCCGAGCCGAAGATGCCGGTCGGGTGAAACTGCACGAACTCCATGTCCTGCAGCGGCAGCCCGGCGCGGGCGACCATGCCGTTCCCGTCTCCCGTGCAGGTATGGGCGGAGGTGGCGGAGAAATAGGCGCGGCCATAGCCGCCCGTCGCCAGCACGACCATCTTCGCGTTGAAGCGGTGCAGCGTGCCGTCATCCAGCTTCCAGGCGACGACGCCCTGGCAGACGCCGTCCTCCGTCATGATGAGGTCGAGCGCGAAATACTCGATGTAGAACTCGGCGTTGTTCTTCAGGCTCTGGCCATAGAGCGTGTGGAGGATGGCGTGGCCGGTCCGGTCCGCCGCGGCGCAGGTGCGCTGGACGGGCGGGCCGTCCCCGAACTCCGTCATGTGGCCGCCGAAGGGCCGCTGGTAGATGCGCCCGTCCTCGGTGCGGGAGAAGGGCACGCCGTAATGCTCGAGCTCATAGACCGCCTTCGGCGCCTCGCGCGCGAGATATTCCATCGCGTCGGTGTCGCCGAGCCAGTCTGACCCCTTCACCGTGTCGAAGAGATGCCACTGCCAGTGGTCCGGCCCCATGTTCGAGAGCGAGGCGGCGATGCCGCCCTGCGCCGCGACGGTATGGGAGCGGGTGGGGAAGACCTTCGTGATACAGGCCGTGCGGAGCCCCTGCTCCGCCATGCCGAGCGTCGCGCGGAGGCCGGCGCCCCCGGCGCCGACGACGACGACGTCGTATTCATGATCGGTGAATTCGTAAGCGGCCATGGGTCAGGTCCTTCGATATCCGGCGCGGCTCAGGCCGCGAAGGCGATCCGCGCCACGGCGAAGAGGCCGCCGAAGGCGAAGAGCGCGCAGAAGAGCATGTTGAGGATCAGCGCAACGGTGCGCGCCCCCCCGTGGACATAGTCCTCGATCACCACCTGCAAGCCGAGGCGGAGGTGGTTGAAGGCGACGAGGATGAAGAGCCCGGCGACGATGGCGTGGAACGGATGCCCGTAGAGCGCCAGCGCGGCCTCATGCCCGTCGCCCAGCGCCTGCGCGAAGGGGACGATGAAGAGGAGCCCGAGCGGGACGAGGGCGATGGCCGTCATCCGCTGGCTCCACCAGTGATGCGTCCCCTCCTTGGCGGAGCCGAGGCCGTGGGCGCGGGCGCGGTCGGTCAGAAAGCTCATGGCGGGCCTCAGAACGCGATGACGAGGAGGATGACGGTCAGAACCGCCGTTCCGGCCAGCACGGCCATGCCGGAGGCGGTGACCTGCCCCATCTCGAAGCCGTTGCCGATATCCCACCACATGTGCCGGATGCCGTTCAGGAGGTGATAGAAGAACGCCGCCGCCGAGCCGATCAGGATGAGCGCGCCGAGCCAGCTCGTCAGCAAGCCGTCCACCAGATCGAAATATTCCGGCCCCGTCGCCGCCGCCAGCAGCCACCAGACGACGAGCGCCATCGAGACGGCCATCGCCACCCCGGTCGCCCGGTGGATGATGGAGAGGATCGAGGTGACTTGCGGGCGATAGATCGTCAGGTGCGGCGAAAGCGGGCGCTTTCCCCTCGTGGTGCTGGCCATGTCGGCTCCCCCTTGACTGCACGCCGGTTCATGTCCGGCTTCGCCAGAGATGCGGCTCGGCGCACGATACTCCCATTCGCCGCCAGCGCAAATGCGCGATGCCGTGAAAGCGCGCCCATTCCCCCCGGCGGCGCCCGCTACCGCGCGAGACGCCGCCGCAGCGCGAGCAGCGCCGGAACAAGCCACAGAAGGATCGTGACGACGCCAAGCGTCGCCGCGATTGGGCGGGAGAAGAAGCCCATCAGGTCCCCGTCCGCCTTGATCATGGAGGACATGAAATTGTCCTCCAGCATCGTGCCGAGCACGATGCCGAGGATAGCAGGGGCGACCGGAAAGCCGTTCTCCTCCATCACGAAGGCGAGAAGGCCGAAGACGAGCATCACCGTGATGCCGAAGACGGTGTTGTTGATCGCGAAGGCGCCGACCATGCAGAACATCAGGATGACCGGCATGAGAAGCTGCGACGGGATCGAGACGATCCGGCGCGAGAACTTGATCGCGGCGTAGCCGAGCGGCAGCAGCGCGAGATTGGCGAGGAAGAACGCCATGAAGACGGCGTAGATCAGCTCCGGCGTGTTGATGAAGACCATCGGGCCGGGGTTCATCCCCTTCATGTAGAGCACGCCGATCACGATGGCGGTGATCGAGTCGCCGGGAATGCCGAAGACGGTGGCCGGCACCCAGGCGCCGGCGAGGCTGGCGTTGTTGGCGGCGCCGGCGTCCGTCAGCCCCTCCGGGTGGCCCGTGCCGAACTTCTCCGGCTCCTTCGAGAGCTTCTTGGAGATCGCGAAGCTGATCCAGGCCGCGATGTCCGCCCCCGCGCCCGGCAGCACGCCGACGATGGCGCCGATTCCTGAGCCGCGGGCGATGTTCACGCGGTATTTCTTCAGGATCGGCCCGATCCCGCGGAACACTCCGTCCCGCGAGGCGGGGATCGCCGCCGCGTCGCTCTTCTTCGTGGTGAAGAAGCGAAGGAGCTCCGAGATCGCGAACATGCCGATCATCGCGGGGATGAAGCTCACCCCGCCCATCAGCTCCACGCTGCCAAAGGTGAAGCGCGGATGACCGGCGGTGATGTCGATCCCGATCGTCGCGACAAAGAGGCCGATCAGGAGCGAGACGAAGCCTTTCAGCGTCGATCCGGTCGAGATCACCACGGCGCAGGAGAGGCCGAGGCAGGCGAGCCAGAAATATTCGAAGGAGGAGAACTGGATCGCGAATTCCGCGAGGCTCGGCGCCGTCAGCGAGAGGACGACGGAGCCGGTGAGCCCCCCGATCACGGCGCAGACGAGCCCGATGCCGAGCGCCCGCTCCCCCTGGCCCTTCCGCATCATCGCATAGGCTTCGTCGCAATAGGCGGCGGAGGCGGGCGTGCCGGGGATGCGGAGGAGCGCGCCGGGAATATCGCCGGCGAAGATCGCCATGGCGACGGCGGCGACGATCACGGAAATCGCCGGAACCGGGTCCATGAAGAAGGTGAAGGGGATCAGGAGCGCGGTCGCCATCGTCGCCGTCAGCCCCGGAATCGCGCCGACGAAAAGCCCGAAGAGCGAGGCGAGGAGCATCACGCCGAGCGTCGAGGGCTCGGTGATGAGCCAGAAGGCCTTCTCGATGGCGTCCATGTTCGCCCCCTACCAGGCCACGGGAAGCAGCAGACCCCAGGG